>NZ_JBFUHV010000013.1:0-122319 GCF_056402215.1 Rhodococcus sp. P4_B6
CAGCAAGTCGAAGAGGGCGACCTCATCGCCGTCCTCGAGGCCATGAAAATGGAAAACCCCGTCAACGCCCACAAGGCCGGCACCGTCACCGGCCTCGCCGTCGAACCCGGCTCCGCCATCACCCAGGGCACCGTCCTCGCCGAGCTCAAGTAGCTCGTGAGTACTTGTTAACCGCCCGCGGTTAACAAGTACTCACGGGTGGCGGCCGTGCATGGCGGTCGTCACCCGGGCCGCGGCGTCGCGGACCAGTTCACCGATTTCCGCCGTGCGCACCCCCGACATCGGCCGGGACGCATCGGCGACGCACAGCACGACCGCCGGTTCGCCGTCGCGGTCGAACGCCGCCGCGTTGATCGACAGCGGCTGGTAGCTGCCCTCCGGGTCGATGTCACCGACCACCGCATCCGCCGACAGCAGTTTGCGCGCCTCCCGCAGCGCGACGGTCGAGCGGTGCCCTCCCACTCCGCGACCGCGCAGTTCCGACACCGCGTCCGCCAGCGAATGCTGTTGCTGCTGCATGCATTCCATCGCGTATCCGCGCTCCCGAACGAGCGCGAGAGCCGGCTCGTACGTCGCGCGCAGCACGTCCACGTCGACACCCAGGCTCTGCCCGCCGAGGGCATACCACTCGTCGCGCTGCTCCTGCGGATACCAGGCCGCGATCCCCGAACCGATCGGCGGCACCAGCAGCACCTTGTCGCCGAGGCGCAACCCGAGGGTTCCCCGGCGCCCGCCGACCGGTTGCACCACCTCCGCCACCACCACGTCGCTTCCCGATTGCACGAACGCGATGGACGCCATGTCGGACGCGTCGGCCAGTTCGTGCATCACCGACCGCGCGAGATCGACGACGTCCGTGGCTGCCTCCGCTGCCCGCCCGACCGGGATCAGCGCGGGACCGAGTCGGTAGGTCTTGCGGGTGGGGTGCCGAATCAGCCAGCCGGCCTCGGTCAGTGCGACGACCATCGGATAGCAGGTGGCCTTCGCGACGCCGAGGTGCCGGGCGATGTCGGCGAGGCTCCGGGGCGTCTCCGGCTCGTCGGCGAGGAGTTCCGTCAGCATCACGATGCGGTCGGTCTGGGGTGAATTTCGTGCCATGTGTTTGCATAATGCCACTCTGGTGTCGCACTGTGACAGGGGATACAGTCGAGCCATCTGAACGATCGCTAAATTGCCTGGCCATCTGTCACAGCCGCTGCAGGAAGTGAAACTCATGAAACGCTTCGACCTACGTCGCCGGACCGACCGCCTCGACCCCGAGACGCAGTACGAAGAGATCGCCCGGATTCTCGCAACGCAGGAATTTCCCTGGGACATCAACCAAGCCCTCAGCTTCGCGCTGTTCCGGACATACGCGGTGCCCACCATCGGCAGGCTGCTGTTCGAGACCGGCGAATTCACCGAACGCGTGCAGAAACGCTACGACGACACCGGCCTGATCCTCGACGCGGTCCTCGAAAACGGCCTCACCAGCGACCCCGGCCGCGCCGGCATCCGACGGATGAACCAGATGCACGGCTCCTACGACATCTCCAACGACGACATGCGGTACGTCCTGTCGACGTTCGTGGTGATCCCGGAGCGCTGGATCGAGGACTTCGGCTGGCGGAAGCTCACCCGCAACGAGATCGTCGGTACCACCAACTACTACCGTGCGCTCGGCAAGTACATGGGCATCAAGGAGATTCCCGAGACCTTCGAGGCGTTCGAGAAGTTCCTGGACGACTACGAGCGGGAACACTTCCTCTTCGACTCGGGCGGCCGCGCCGTCGCCGACTCCACGCTCGACCTCCTCTGCACGTTCCCCCCGAACAATCTCGCACCCGCCGCCCTGATCAAACGGTTCTCCTGGGCCCTGATGGACGATCCGCTTCTCGACGCGTTCGCCTACCGTCGGCCGTCCCGCCTCGCGCGGACGCTGTCCCGGGGTGCGCTGAAGGCCCGCGCCCGGCTCGTCCGGTTCTATCCCGTGCGCACCGTGCCCAAGTTCGCTCGCGACCTGCCCAATATTCGCAGCTACCCGAACGGGTACGAAGTGGAGAAACTGGGCACCTTCCCCCGAACCTGCCCCGTGCAGCACACCAACGGTACGGTCGCGCCGGAAAACACCGCATCCCGAACCGCTTTGGACGCCTGATCGACGTAAAACCGTGTGTTCGAACTATTCTCGGACACACGGCGAATGGGGATGGGTAACTCCCGGTTCTGCCGTAACGTGGCTGCGCGTAGCGACCGTCGACAGGAAGGGATTTTGTGAACTTCTCGCGAGGGACCCTGACCATTGCCGCACTGGCAGGAGCGGCCTCACTCGCTCTGGCCCCCACGGCAACCGCCGCCACCACCTACCAGATCACCGTCATTCCGCCGATCGGCACCGTCCGCGCCAACAATCTGGTGACGCTCGGCGCGCTGGTCACCCCCACCCCGACGGGGACGGACGGATCCACCCCGGTCGAGCTGGAACTCACCGACCCCTCCGGCGACGTGACCGCGCGGTCGATCCCCCTCACCCTGGGCGCCGGGACGGCCGCGATCCGGACCCACGAGGCCGGCCGCTACACCGCCGTCTTCACGTTCGCCCTACCGAACGGCGAGCCGACCGACACGACCGCGCAGTTCGACGTCGTCGCGTCATCGGGTCTGGGGAGCTGACGACCGCACCCTGCCGGGGCGCACCGCCGGTCAGACGTCGGCGGTGCGCCTCTTCTTCGGCTTGACGGGAAGCTCGGTGGAGCCGACCGTCTTCATGGCGATCTCGACATACTTGCGGGCCACGGCGTCCGGGGTCAGCTTGCCCTCGGCGTGATACCAGCGCGGAATCGACTGGCACATACCGAGAAGCGCCCGCGTCGTCTCCGCGGCATCCGCAACGTCGAACAGCTCCCGCTTCTTGCCTTCCTTGACGATCTCGAGGACCAGCTCCTCCACACCCTTGCGGACGGTGCGGTACCGCTGCCGGTTCTCCGGGCTGAGGTACCGGACCTCGCTCTCGAGTGCCGCCAGCCGGGACCTCATGGTCATCCGCAGCACGATCGCCTCGATGACATTGGCGAGCCGTTGCACCGGATCGTCGCCGCCGTCGGCGCTCGCGGCGTGGGCCCGCTCGAGGACGTCGCTGGTGGACAGCTCGAGAAGCGCGAGGAGAACAGCTTCCTTGTTCTCGTGGTGGTAGTAGAGAGCGGGTACCGTGACACCGACTCGGCGGGCGATGTCGCGCACCGAGGTGCCGTGGAAGCCGTGTTCGTAGAACGCGTCGAGGGAGGCGCTGAGGATCGGCGTCAACTTCGTGGGTTCGAGGCGGCGCCAGTCTGCCGCGTTGCCGACCTCGATGGGCGGCGTCGCACCCTTGGATGAGCTGACCATCAAAGACCTATCTACCGCTCGCTATGCCAGGACGGGTCAAGTGTAGCTGTAAAGGTAGTCGGCGAAGGTCCGCGGCGGGCGCCCGGTGAGCGCCTCGACGTCGCCCGTCACCACCGCCAACTCGCCGGCCGCGATCGCTGCGTACGAGGTCACCCACCCTGCGACCTCGAATTCCGGCGCCCCGTAGTGGGCCCGGGACGCGTACGCCTCCTCCAGGGTCTCGTTCTCGAAACGCACCGAACGTCCGGTCACCCTCGTGATCGTCTCCGCGGCCTCGGTGAGGGTGAACGCGTCCGGTCCCGTCAGTCGGTAGGTGACGCCGTCGTGGTCGCCGTTACCGGTGGTGAGGACGGCCGTCACGGCGTCGGCGACGTCGTCGGGAGCCACCGCGCTCACCCGGCCGTCCCCGGCGGGTCCCCGGATGACTCCCTGATCGTCGGCCATCAGCGGGATCATCGACTGATACCAGCTGTCCTGCAGGAACGTGAACTTCAGGCCGCTCTCCCGGATGTGCTGCTCTGTGAAGTAGTGGTCGCGGCCGAACGTGAACGTGCACTCGGGCGCCGCACCCAGAAACGACAGGTAGACGATCCGCTCCACCCCGGCGGCACGGGCCGCGTCCACGGTGGTGCGGTGCTCTTCGCGCCGGGTCGCGCTCTCGTGACCCGAGACGAGGAACAGCAACCGGACGCCGTCCAGCGCGGCCGTCATCGCCGGACCGTCGGCGTAGGTGGCCAGGGCGAACCCGGAGTCGAAATGCTCGGCCAGTGGCCCCAGCCGCTGCGCGTTCCGCCCGATCAGCCGCACACCGGCGCCGCCGCCGAGCCGCTCGAGCACCTTGCCGCCGATGGACCCGGTGGCTCCTGTCACTGCGATGGTCATGGCCCGAATTCTTCCAGCGCCGGCCCTCTATCCTGGCGCGTATGACTGAACCCGTGGCAACCGCTGACCTGGCAGACGAGATCGGACCCGACATCCGGAGCTGCGACACGCAGTTCATCCAGTTCGGCGGCCGTGAAGTGTTCTCCGGCCCCATCACCACCATCAAATGCTTCCAGGACAACCTGCTGGTCAAGCAGACCCTCGGCGAGCCCGGCAACGGCGGCGTCCTCGTGGTCGACGGCGACGCCAGCATCCACACCGCCCTGGTCGGCGACATCATCGCCGGCCGCGGCGTCGACAACGGCTGGGCCGGCGTGATCGTCAACGGCGCGGTCCGCGACTCGGCGATCCTGAAGACCCTGGACATCGGCGTCAAGGCACTCGGCACCAACCCCCGCAAGAGCACCCAGACCGGCTCCGGTGAGAAGAATGTCCCGATCGAGATCGGCGGCGTGACGTTCAACCCCGGCGAGACCGTGTACAGCGATCAGGACGGCGTCGTCGTCCGCTGATCCCGCCGGGAACCTGAGCGGCGGGATCGGTCCCCATCGGGACCGACCCGCCGCGAGGCGTGCCGGACCGGCCCCGACGCGCTCGAATGTGCCTGTCTCGCGTCGGGTTCCGTCGCCGAGGCACTGTTCCTGCAGCGGTTCTCGACCGCGATCCGTCAGGACTGAGAACTCACCCGAGCCGTCATCCCACCGATCTCCACGACGTCCCCGTCCCGCAACTGCCGACCCCGCCGCACCTCGACCTCACCGTTCACCGACACGAGTCCGTCGGCGATCACTTCCTTCGCCTCGGCCCCCGACTCGATGAGGTTGGCGAGCTTCAGGAATTGGCCGAGACGTATGGATTCGTCGCGGATCGGCACGGCGTCGTGAATGTCGGACATGCCTCTATCTTCCCTCTTCACCCAAATCGCGGCCCAACGGCTCACACTGAACACTGGAACATCTGTCTCCCGTGATCGGTACGTATCTCTTGCCGGGAAGGAAACGCTCGATGTCAGCTAGCACCGAGACACACCACGCGTCCGAGGCCGACCTCACCGCACCACGGCCCCGACCCGCACTCGGCTCGAAGAATGGGCGCCTGCACCAGGTTCCCCACATCGCGGGACTGATCCTGGGCGTCTTCTCGGTGCTCGTATTCCTGTGGAGCATCTCGCCGGTACTGCGCTACTACGTGCACGTGCCGCGGGAGTACGTCGACACCTACTACTTCGACGCTCCCGACACCAGCCTGTCGTGGGCGCTGGTGGTCGCGCTGCTCGCGGCGGCGCTGGCGAGCCGCAAGCGCATCGCCTGGTGGCTGCTGACGATCTATCTGACTCTGATCCTGATCACCAACGTGATCGTGAGCATCACCGACCGGAACGTGAACGCGATGGTCGCCGCCGTGGTCCAGGTGGTGCTGATCGGAATCCTGATCGCGGCCCGGCCCGAGTTCTACACCCGGGTCCGGCGCGGCGCAGGCTGGAAAGCGCTGGGCGTGCTCATCGTCGGACTCGCCATCGGCACCCTCATCGGGTGGGGACTCGTCGAACTGTTCCCCGGCACGCTGCCGCAGGGCGAGCGTTTCCTGTGGGCGCTCAACCGCGTGACCGCGCTCGCCGCCGCCGACAACGAACAGTTCAGCGGTCGACCACACGGATTCGTCAACACCCTCCTCGGCCTGTTCGGCGCGATCGCCCTCCTCGCCGCCGTCATCACCCTGTTCCGCGCCCAGCGCTCCCACAACGCGCTCACCGGCAACGACGAATCGGCGTTGCGCGGACTGCTGTTGCAGTACGGCGCCGACGACTCCCTCGGCTACTTCGCCACCCGCCGCGACAAGGCCGTCGTGTTCGCCCCCAGCGGGAAAGCGGCCATCACGTACCGTGTCGAACTGGGCGTGTGCCTGGCCAGTGGCGATCCGATCGGCGATCCGGAGGCGTGGCCGCACGCGATCGAGGCGTGGCAGGCGCTCGCGTCCCAATACGGTTGGGCCACCGCCGTGATGGGCGCCAGCGAGACCGGGGCCACCGCCTACAACAAGGCCGGTCTCACCGTCCTCCAACTCGGCGACGAAGCGATCCTCCGCACCCGCGAGTTCAACCTCAGCGGACGCGACATGCGGCAGGTCCGCCAGGCCGTCACCCGCGTCCGCCGCCAGGGCGTCACCGTCCGGATCCGCAGGCACCGCGACGTTCCCCCCGAGGAGATGGCCGAGGCCATCCGGCTCGCGGACGCGTGGCGCGACACCGAGACCGAGCGCGGCTTCTCGATGGCTCTCGGCCGGCTCGGTGACCGCCTCGACGGCGACTGCCTGCTCGTGGAGGCCATCGCCGAGGACGGCGAAATCGACGGCATCCTGTCGCTGGTTCCGTGGGGGCCCACGGGCGTCTCCCTCGACCTGATGCGCCGCAAGCCGACCTCCCCCAACGGCGTGGTCGAGCTGATGGTGTCCGAACTGGCCACCACCTCCGACCAATTCGGCATCACCAGGGTGTCGCTGAACTTCGCGGTATTCCGCTCGGTCTTCGAGGAGGGTTCCCGCATCGGGGCCGGGCCCATCCTGCGGATCTGGCGCTCGATCCTCGTGTTCTTCTCCCGCTGGTGGCAACTCGAGGCGCTCTACCGGTCCAACGTGAAGTACCAGCCGGAGTGGGTGCCGCGGTTCCTCTGCTTCGAGGACAACCGGCAATTGCTGCGCGTCGGCTTCGCCTCGGCCGTCGCGGAAGGATTCGTGACGCTGCCCCGGTTCGGCCGTTCCGGAACCCACGACGCCATCGCGCACACCGGCCACCACGCCTCGGTTCCCGCCGCACTCGTCGCCGCCGAGGGACTGCACTCCGACGGCAGCGCACCCGGCGAGGGCCTCGCGCCGACGGCGACCGGACCGAAACGTCCCGAGCAGGTCCGCGTCCGGCTCGACAAGTTGGCCGGTCTCGCGGAACAGGGCATCGACCCGTACCCGGTCGCGTATCCGCCCTCCCACACGGTGACCGAGGCCGTGGAGTCGCCGGAGGGGACCACCGTCCGCATCGCCGGCCGCCTGCTCCGGATCCGCGACTACGGCGGCGTCGTGTTCGCCGTGGTCCGGGACTGGTCCGGCGACATCCAGATCCTCGTCGACGAGGCACGGGTGGGTACCGATCGAATCCGGGCGTTCGCCGCCGAATTCGACCTCGGTGACCTCGTCGAGGTCGCCGGCGTCATCGGATACAGCCGTCGTGGTGCGCTGTCGCTGCTCGCGAACGAGTGGCGCATGACCGGCAAGTGCCTGCACCCCCTGCCCGACAAGTGGAAAGGCCTGTCCGACCCGGAAACCCGGGTGCGGCAGCGGTACGTGGACCTCGCCATCAACTCCGACGCCCGCCGCCTGCTCGAGGCCCGCAGCGCCGTCGTGAAGTCGCTGCGCGATTCGCTCGGCGGCCGCGGCTTCCTCGAGGTGGAGACCCCGATCCTGCAGCAGGTGCACGGCGGAGCCAACGCGGCCCCGTTCCTCACCCACATCAACGCCTACAACCTGGATCTGTACCTGCGGATCGCGCCGGAGTTGTACCTCAAGCGGCTGTGCGTCGCAGGCATGGAGAAGGTGTTCGAGATCGGCCGCGTCTTCCGCAACGAGGGCGTCGATTTCAAGCACAACCCGGAATTCACGATCCTCGAGGCGTACGAGGCGCACAGCGACTACGAGAAGATGATGGTCCTGTGCCGGGAGCTCATCCAGACGGCGGCGGTCGCGGCGTACGGGCGCGAGATCATCATGCGGCCGGGCCCCGACGGCGCGCTGGTGGAGGTCGACATCTCCGGCGAATGGCCCGTCAAGACGATGCACCAGGCCGTCGCCGAGAAACTCGGCGTCGACGTCTCCCCCGAGACGCCGCTCGCGGAACTGCAGCGACTGTGCGACGAACACGAGATCCCGTACCAGTCGGCGTGGGACGCCGGCGCCGTGGCGCAGGAAATGTACGAGCACCTGGTGGAGGACTACACCGAGTTTCCCACGTTCTACACCAACTTCCCGACGTCGATGTCACCGCTGACGCGGCCGCATCCCACGATCCCGGGGGTCGCCGCGAAGTGGGACCTCGTCGCGTGGGGCATCGAACTCGGCACCGCGTACAGCGAACTCACCGACCCGGTGGATCAGCGGAACCGGCTCACCGAGCAGTCGATGCTCGCGGCCGGCGGCGACGAGGAGGCGATGGAACTCGACGAGGACTTCCTGCAGGCCCTCGAGCACGCCATGCCCCCGACCGGTGGGCTCGGCATGGGCGTCGACCGGGTGGTCATGCTCATCACCGGCGGCAGCATCCGCGAAACCCTCGCCTTCCCCCTGGCCAAGCCGAGGCAATGACCGCCCGTGGCCGGGTGGCCGTCGCGGCTCTGCTGATCCTCGGCGCCGTGGGCTACGCGTCGTGGCTGCTCGAATTCGTCCTCGACACCGGCATCGATCCGCTGCGGGGGTTCGCGAGCGAACTCGCCGCCGCGGACCAGCCCTACGGATTCTGGTTCCGCACCGGCGACCTGCTGACCGGATGTATCGTCGCCGTGGCCGGGGTCCTCGGACTGTCGCGGTACTCGCAGGGCTGGGTGACGGCCGTCGGGTGGATCGCTCTGATCGTGTTCGCATTCGCGACCGTCGCGGATTCGCGCCTGCCGATGAGTTGCGCGGCCACCAACGACCCCGTCTGCGCCGCGCGTGAGGCCGGCGGACACCTGCCCCTCACCCATGATCTACACGCCATGACCAGCGCGTCCGCGTCGACGGGAGCCGTGGTGTCGTGCCTCTCGTTCCTGTTGGCCGCGTTCCGCTACCGCTGGCCGACGTGGTTGAAAATTACCGGCGTGGCCGTGGCGACGGTGTTCGTCGGGGGCACGGTGTGGACCCTGACGGCCGCCGGGTTGCGCGGCCAACAGGACGCCTGGCTCGGACTCGGCCAGCGCGTCCAGTTGCTCGCGTTTTGCGGCTGGCTGATCTTCGTGGCGCTCAGCGTGATTCACGTCACCCCGGAAAGGGATGGTTCCACGTGAAACGTCCTGGGGAAATGGTGGTGGGAGTGCATGTGGTCGTCGACGGCGACGGCCCACCCGTCGTCCTCTACGGCGGCCTCGGCGGGAACTGGTTCGACTGGGACGAGGTAGTGACACTGCTGTCCGGGACCTGCCTCGTCGTACGGATCGATCGACCCGGATACGGACTCAGTCCCCCCTCCGGCGATCGGCCGTCCGCTCGTGGCGAGGCCGACAGAATCGCCGGCGTCCTCGACGCGCTTCGGGTGACCACCCCGGCCGTGCTCGTCGGCCACTCGCTCGGCGGCATCTACGTCGAGGCGTTCGCGCGGCTGTACCCCGAGCGAACCGGCGGCGTGATCCTGCTGGACGCCACCGTCACCACCCGTCCGCACCGCGTGATCCCGACCCGGTGGCGCGTCACGGCAGGCCGGCGGGTGGCCCGGGCGGCCAGCGCGGTGGGACTGCAGAAACTCCTCGGCCCCACGGTCCGCCGGATCCTGAACCATTCGACACCGCCCGACGGGTTCGCCCCGGACACTCGCCAGTGGGTCGAGCGGATCTACCGCGAACCCGCCTACCTCGAATCCTCGATCGTCGAGAACGCGTCGTACCCGGCGCTGGCCCAGGAACTGGCCGCACTGCGCGAGACCACGACGATCACGGCGCCCGTCGTCGTGGCCGCCGCCCACACCGGCCGCACGACGCCCTGGGGGTCGGCGTGGATCCGCACGCAAAGGCAGTTCGCGCAATTCCTGGGCGCCGCGTTCCGCGTCGTGCGACCCGCGCACCACCACGCGATGATCGATCAGCCCGGCCAGATCGCGGCGTTGGTGCGGGAGCTGGCAAGCTGAGCTGCGTGCAACTGCTATTGATCCGCCACGCGCTGCCCGAGCTCGTCACCACGTCCGGCGGGCGCGCAGACCCCGCACTGACCGAGGAAGGTCACGCGCAGGCCAAGCGGCTGCCCGCCGCGCTGGCCCCGTACCGCATCGCCCGGATCGTGAGCAGCCCGCAACGCCGCGCACTCGAGACGGCGGCGCCGGTCGCCGAGGCGCTCAACCTTCCCGTCACCGAGTACGTCGGGCTCGCGGAATACGACTACGACCTCGACCACTACATCCCGTTCCACGAGGCGGAGGCACGCGCGCCGGAGGCCTACGCCCGCATCCGGGCAGGCGAGTTCCCGAAGTCCGTCGACGCCGACGCGTTCCGCACCAGGGTGTTCGAATCCCTCGGCCGCATCGTCGAGGAGTCCGGTCACGAGGACACCGTCGCGGTGTTCGCCCACGGCGGCGTCATCAACGTGTTCCTGCAGGAGCTTCTCGGCCTCGACCGGCCCCTCGTGTTCCCGATCGAATACGTGTCCGTGACGCGGGTACTCGTCTCCCGCAGCGGTGAGCGACGGGTGGCGTCGGTCAACGAGACCGGCCACGTCCGGGACATGCTGCGTCGGTAGAACCCGCTCCGATCCGCTAGAGGCCGGGAATCCGGGGCAGCGGAGGAAGCGGCGGGGGCGGCGGGAGGGTCGGCAGCTGAATCTGCGGCAGACCGGGAATGAGGGGTCGCGGGGCGGGGGCCGGTGCGGGCGCAGGTACCGGCACGCTCGCCTCCTGCTGGGCCGGCTCCGGAATCGACACCGCGGCCGGCGGTGGCGCCGCCGGTGACGGCGCGGGCGACGGTGACGTCTCCTCGGCGCTCGGCTGAGTGGCGACCGGACGTGCGTCACCGTCGGAGCTCTGGCTACCACCGAAGCCGAGACCGAGACCGATCACGGCGACGACGGCCAGCGCACCGCCTGCCAGCGCACCACCGCGGATCACGGGTTTGGCGAACCTCTCGGCGCCGCCGCGGTCCGAAGAGTCCGCGCGGTCCTGTGCCAGCAGCGCAGCGCCTTCCGCGGCCACCAGTTCGGGCTGCACCGGCACGATCACGGGGAGCGCGAGCCACGATTCCATCAGGGACGCGACCAGCGGGATATGCGCGCCGCCCCCGATCAGAACCACCGCGTCGGCACCACGCCCGGACGATTCGATCACCTCGCGGGCCAGACGCGCCGACGCCTCGACGGGACGGACGATGAGCGAATCGAGATTGTCCTGCGAGAGCAGCAGCAGACCGCCGTCGCCGGGTACGCAGACCGCGGTGTTGGTCGACAGTTCCTCCTTGGCCCGCCGGCAGCGTTCGGTGAGCGCCCAATCCGCGGCCTCGTCGACCGGGTGGGCAATGCGTTCCTGCTCGAGCTGGTGGTCGCGGATCAAGCGATCGATGCCGTCGCCGCTGATCTCGTCGGTACGCGCCGACGAGAGCACCGCACCGGTGAATCGGTCGACCACGGTGACGGTGAGGCCGGAACTGCCGAGGTCGTAGAACACGAGCGTCGAATGGTCGCCGAGCTGTCCCGACGCCTCGAGCATCCAGAGCGCCGCAGTCACTTCCGGGACCAGATGGCAGTCGATCGCGGCCTCCACGGCAGCGGCCTGCGCCTCGTCCCGATACGCGACACCGAAGACCTGCACGTCGTCGTCGGCGGAGCGCTCGGCCATCACCGTTTCGATGGAGTCGGCAACCAGCAATTCCGGTTGGGTGTGGGCCGAATCCACGGGAAATGACCGGAATACGGCCCCCTCGTCGTCCGGGTACGCCACGCGCACCGCGCTGGCACCGACGGATACACCGAGAACTGAAACCATGGAAAGACTATAACGGTTTGGTCACGACAGGCGTGCCGGGGCCTCACTGCGACCGCCGTCGTTATTCGGCTCAGAGCCCGGGGATCCGCGGCAATTCCAGTGGTGCGGGCGGCGGAATCGTCGGCATCTGGAACTGCGGCAGACCCGGGATCAGCGGAGCGGGTTCCGTCGTCGTCGGCGGAGCCGACGTGTCGGTCGGCGCGACACTCTGCGTATCGGGGGCGACCGGCACCTGCGTCGGACTCTGCGTCCGCGTCTGCGTCCGTGGCTGATACGTGCTGCGCACCTCGGTCTGCGGCGGGATCACCGGCTGCTCGTCGACGACCGACGGAGCCGCCTCCACCGGCGGGGGCACTTCCGCGGTCGTCGTGGACTGCGGCGGTGCGGCCTGTTGCGCGGCGGGCGCCTCCGTCGTCGCCTGTGTGACGGCCGGCTGGGCGTCCTCCTCCGAACCCTGCAGAAGGTCGGTGCCGAAGCCGAGTCCGAGACCGACCGCGGCGACCACGGCAACGCCGGCGAGGACGAGGCCACGACGCTTCCGGGCCGGTGCGATCGCCTCGTCCGAGTACGAGTGCGAGGACGAATGCCACAGGGCCTGCGTCTCGGGTTCCAGCTCCAGCTCAGGTTCGTGCTCCGGCACCGGCTGGGGCAGGGGTGCCACGAACTCGTCGAACGTCGGGATCGCCAGCAGGGCCGCACCCTCCGCCGCCACCAATTCGGGTTGCGCGGGGACGATCACGGGAAGATCGAGCCAGGACTCCATCACCGACGCGACCAACGGAATGTGCGCGCCGCCGCCGATCAGCACCGCGGCGTCGGGGGCGCGTCCCGATCGGCGGATGACCTCGCGGGTGAGGCGCGCCGAGGTCTCGACGGGGCCCACGATGAGCGAATCGAAGCTGTCCTGCGACAGGAGCAGCAGACCGCCCTCGCCCGGCATGCACACCGCGCCGTTCGTGGACAGCTGCTCTTTCGCGTCGCGGCACCGCGCGGCGAGCGCGAAGGCGGCCGCAGCGTCGGCGGGATGCGCGAAGCGGTGCAGTTCGAGTTGGTTGTCGCAGATCAGCCGGTCGACGAGGTCGCCGCTGATCTGATCCGAGCGCGCACTGCTGAGCACCATGCCGGTGTCGCGGTCGAGGACGGTGACGGTGAGACCCGAACTGCCGAGGTCGTAGAACACGAGCGTCGAGTGGTCGCCGAGTTCCCCGGACATCTCCAGCATCTGCAGCGCGGCCGTGACTTCGGGGACCAGTTGGAAGTTGCCGATCTGCAGTCGGGCCATCGCAGCCTGCATGGCACCGGCCTGCGCGTCGTCCTGGTACGCGACGCCGATGGCCTCCACCACGTCGGTCTCGTCCCGCTCGGCGAGCACCGTCCCGATGGATTCGGCGGCGAGCTCCGCCGGCCGTTCGAGTGTTGCGGTCACCGACCGCGATTGGAAGGTCGGGGTTTCGAGGCTCACGGCGTCGTGGCACGCGAAGCGCACCGCGCTGGCGCCGACGGATACACCGAGAACTGAAGTCATGCCGCCGACTATAACGGTTCGGTTACGGGTCTCGCGCAGGGAGGAGTTCGGAGGCCACGTCAGGCGGGTTTTCGACGTACTCCTGTGACGCACATCGTATTCCCGGCGACCCGTCGGCGTCGAAACCTGCGGAAATGCAACGCCCGAAACGCGGTGAACGCAACACGCCGTGACGTGTCTCCTTGGTGGACGAATATCGCGTTGCCGTCCACCCGAGGGGATTCGGCCGCGGTCAGTCGGTTCCGGCTGCGCGTGTGCCGTCCACGTGGGTGACGAACCACTGCAGCGTGCGCGCCCATCCGTCCCGGGCGGCCGCCTCGTTGTACACGGCGGGTCGGTCGTCGCAGTGGAAGCCGTGCTCGGCCTCGGGGTAGCGGACGATCTCCGTGTCCACCGGGGCGTGCGCGACGGCGGTGCGCAACTCCTCGACCTCCTCGGCCGGGATCCCCTTGTCGCGGTCACCGAACAGGCCCAGCCACGGCGTTCGCAGCAGGCCGGCGGCGTCGAGTTGCGTCGGATACCCGAACCGCCCCTTCGCGATGCCACCGCCGTAGAAACTCACCGCCGCCCCGAGCTCGAGCCGTGTCGCCGTGTGGAACGCGACCGTCCCGCCCATGCAGAACCCGACGATCGCGGTGTTCGACGGGTCGATCGAGGCCGCCGACAGAGCCGCGACGGCCCCGTCGACGTCCTCGTCGATGTTCGCCGCGGTGAGCTCACCCATCAGCGGCATCGCCGCCTGAAGGTCGTCGTAGTTCAGCACCGGATCGCCGCTGCGGTGAAACAGGTGCGGCGCGACGGCGTGATACCCGGCCGAGGCGAAACGACGGCAGACGTCGACGATGTGATCGGTGACGCCGAACGCCTCCTGGATGACGACGACGCCGCCGCGGGCCGGACCTTCGGGGGCAATGACGGTGAGTGGTGTGGTCACGAAATACGACTCTAGGAAACCGGCTTCAGCGGGTGGATTCCCGGTGCCCCGGCGAGGTGCTCACCGAACTTCCCGAGCGCGGCCTGGAAGTGCGGCGACTGCATGTGCGCGTCGAGCGCCTCCTGGCCGGTCCACACCTCCACGGTGACGAAGGTTCCCGCGACCGCGGCTGATTCGAAGACCTCGTACGAGATGCAGCCCTCTTCCTTGCGGCTCTCCGCGGCCAGCGCGGACAGTCCGCCGCCGACAATGTCCTCGGAGCCGGGCTTGGCAGGAATGGTCGCTACGACATGCAGATCGGACATCGACTCCCTTTCGTGAACGCCACCTCGTGTGGCCCGTCTCACGTAAGCACAGTTGGGTCGGCTAGGAAACCCGAAGTCGCGTCAAATAATCGGCGACCTTCGGTTCGTCCCAGCCGTGCGCCTCGCGGAGACCGTCCGCGATGGTCGCGAGATAGGCGGGCGCGGGCGCGTTCCTGGCGACGACGTCGCCGCGGGCGCGGGTGGTGAACGTGCACATGGGGACGCCGTTGCGGGATCCGAGTGTGACCAGGCGGTCGTAGCAGGCGGGTTCCTGCGCGTGAATGTCCTCGAACTGTTCCCGCGTCACCAGGAAGGCGCGGGCCGCGACGGTGCCGGGCGCGTCGGGGTCGTAGAACGCGCGGCCGCCGCCCCAGATCCGCGACTCTCCCGCGAAGAACACCGTGCCGGGTATCACCACCGGCATCGACGCCCGTGGAGCACGCGCGTCGCGGGCGCCCGCGTGCACGAGGTTGCCCCCGGCCGGGCGCCCACCACTCAGGTAGCAGGTCAGACGCGTCGCAGCCATGTTCGATCCATAGCTGACGTACCAGATCAGCACACGAACGACCGTACTCGGACAAGATGGTCACATGAGTCTTCTCGGCGAATTCAGGGGCTGGCGCAGCGGTGCACGGAAGCATCACCGCCTGCGGGATCTCGACGGCACCCTCGTCGTCGTCACCGGCGGCGGCAGCGGGATCGGGCGCGAGACCGCGCTGGCGTTCGCGTCCGAGGGCGCGGTGGTGGTGGTCGCCGATCGCGATCTCGAATCCGCGCAGCAGACCTCCGATCTCATCAACTCCGCCCAGATGAAGGGCGGCGGCGCCGTCGCCATCTTCGGTGGCGGCTCCCACGCGTATCAGGTGGACGTCGCGGTGGAGGACGAGGTGCAGCGCTTCGCGGAGACGGTGCAGGCCGAGCACGGCACCCCCGACGTCGTGATCAACAACGCCGGAATCGGATACTCGGGCACGTTCACGCAGACGCCACAGAAGGACTTCGAACGGGTGATGGACGTGAACTTCTGGGGAGTCGTCTACGGTTCCCGCGCGTTCGCCGAGCAGATGATCGAACGCGGAACCGGCGGGCACATCGTGAACCTGTCGTCCGCCGCGGCGTTCACGCCGCAGAAGCGACTCACGGCGTACGCGACGAGCAAGGCCGCGGTGTTCATGCTGTCGGACTGTCTCCGAGCGGAATTGGTGAATCACGGCATCGGCGTCAGCGCCATCTGCCCGGGACTCGTCCACACCAACATCATCCAGGCCACCGACTTCGCCGGCGCCACCCCGGAGGAGCAGGCGAAGATGCGCGACCGGACCGACAAGCTCTATCGCAAACGCGGTTTCACCCCCGACCGGGTGGCGACCCAGATCGTGAAGGCCGTCAAGTCCAACAAGGCCGTCGTCCCCGTCACGCCCGAGGCCAAGTTCGGGCGCCTGCTGAGCCGCCTCACCCCGGGCAGCATGCGGCTCGGCGCCCGCCTCGACCTCGGCTGATCCGAGACGTCAGGGGGTGGGCGCCTGCACCCGGCCGGCCCCCGACGACTTCCGCACGTGAGTGGGAAAGCGTGCCGGAACACACTTTGCCGCTCACGTACGGGACCAGCGGGCCAGGTACTCGCGCTCGGTGGGAGTGATGCGGCGTAGCCGCTGGGCGTCGACATCCGCAACGGCCATCTGCGTGGTCGCGGTGACGGCGGGCGGATCGGTGATCGGGGTACGCGCGCCCCGGACCTCGTAGCCGATGGTGAAGTCGACGGCCCGGTGCTTCGCGATCCACATCGTGACCCGGAGCGGACTGTCGGAATGCCGCAACTGTCCCCGGTACCGCACGTGGATGTCGGCGATGAACGCTCTCGTGATGAGCGACGAGTTCTCGCTGCCCTCGCTGAGCAGCCAGTCGATCCGGGCCTCTTCGAGCAACGTCACCATCCGCGCATGGTTGATGTGCTGGAAGGCGTCCATGTCGGACCACCGGACGGTCACGAAGGCGTCGTAGCCGACGACGGCGGCAGGGGAGTCGGTCACGATGGACATCATCCCCTGCCGCCGTCGGTGGAACTCACGCGCTGTCGCGCAACCAGTTCCTCAGCCACGTGGTGGCCGGCGTACCCGAACCGTCGACCGCGTAGCTGGTGTAGTCCTGGTGGGCCTGCGACTTGTAGAACTGCTCCAGCTCGTCGATCCGCTTCTCGTTGTGCTGCTCGTCCAGCTGAGCCATCAGCGCGGGCACACCGCCGACCGCGAGGATGTCGTTCCAGATCGCGAGCGCTTCCTGCTGGTAGCGGCCGAACAGGTTCGGCGTCGGATCCGACGTCTGCGCGAGGAACCCGGCGAGCCGCGTCACGAAGTCTTCCTTCGGCGTGGAGCAGTACAGGTCGCCGTACGCGCAGAAGGTGCGTGTGTTCTGGCTGACCCAGCCGAACCCGCCGATGCGGGGACCACCGGCGCCGCTGCCGGCGACGGCGGGGCCGACGAGGGCGTCGGTCGGCGACCGCCGCGGATCGGAGACGAGTCCGACGGCCGCGATCTTGTCGGCCGGGACGACACCGAGTCCGGTGCCGATCTCGGCGGCGAGATCGCCCGCGGCGTCGGCGCCCTGGCTGTAGCCGATGATCGACAGCTTGGTATCGGGGCACTGCTGCGACATCGACGACAGCATGCCCTTGGCATTGGTGACCGCCTGCGCCTTCGAGCGCCCGTACACGTCCGACTCCCACGGGAAGGCCGTGGCGGCGTACGTGACGTAGTCGGTGCGGATCGACGACGGCAGGCCGTTCGTCACCGCGGACAGCAGACCCGGAGTCGGCCTGACATTGGCGTTGGTGGACGTTTCCCACGTCCCCGGAATGGCGACCACGTACAGGCTCGGGCAGGGGTCCGCGGTGGCTACTGCGCTCGTACCCATCACCCCCGACGCCACCGGGATGGCCGCGGCAGCGGCCACTGCGGTCAAGAATGCGATAACCCGTCTCATTGCCATGGCATCAACCTGTTCTCCCCTTCGCCGTCCGGCAGACGGGATGCTGCCAGGACGACGTGACCTAAAGATGCACGATCGGTAAATGAACGTTACCGACCGAACGTGACCCCCGCACGATAAACCGGCACCCCGGTAGGAAAACCTACCGGGGTGCGGATTGAACTGGCGGTTACAGCTACCGCTGCGGGGCGGTGGTGGGCTCGATCGGAGACGGCAGCGCCGTCTTGCCCTCGAGGTACGCATCGACCGCTGCGGCCGCGGAGCGACCCTCGGCGATGGCCCACACGATCAGCGACTGTCCGCGTCCCATGTCGCCGGCCACGAAGACGCCGTCGACGTTGGTGGCCCACTTCGCGGAGCGGGCGACGTTGCCGCGCTCGTTGAGGTCGACGCCGAGATCGGTGAGCAGGCCCGGCTTCTCGGGTCCGACGAAGCCCATCGCCAGCAGGACGAGGTCGGCTTCGAGCTCGAAGTCCGAGCCCTCGACCTTCTCGAAGCGACCCGACTTCATCTCGACCTCGTGGGCCTTCAGTGCGGTCACCTTGCCGTCGGCACCGACGAACCGTTCCGTGTTCACGGAGAAGAGGCGTTCGCCGCCTTCCTCGTGAGCGGACGCGACGCGGTACATCAACGGGTACGTCGGCCACGGGGTGTGCTCGGCGCGGGTCTCGGGCGGTCTCGGCATGATCTCGAACTGGTAAACGCTCTCGGCACCCTGACGGTGCGAGGTGCCCAGGCAGTCCGCGCCGGTGTCGCCGCCGCCGATGATGACGACCTTCTTGCCCTCCGCGGTGATGGTCGGCTGCTCCAGATCGCCGAGCTGCACGCGGTTGGCGATCGGCAGGAACTCCATCGCCTGATGGATGCCGTCCAGCTCGCGGCCGGGGATCGGCAGGTCGCGGGCCTCGGTGGCGCCGCCGGCCAGGACCACGGCGTCGAACTGCTCGCGCAGTGCGTCCGCGGTGATGTCGACGCCCACGTTGACACCCGTCTTGAAGACGGTGCCCTCGGAGTTCATCTGGTCCAGACGGCGGTCGATGTGCCGCTTCTCCATCTTGAACTCGGGGATGCCGTACCGCAGGAGCCCGCCGATGCGGTCGGCCCGCTCGAACACGGTGACCATGTGCCCGGCGCGCGTCAGCTGCTGCGCTGCAGCGAGACCCGCGGGACCGGAACCGACGACGGCGACCTTCTTGCCCGTCGAACGCGTCGGGTGCACCGGCTTGACCCAGCCCTCGTCGAAGGCGCGGTCGATGAGCTCGACCTCGACCTGCTTGATGGTGACGGGGTCCTGGTTGATGCCCAGGACGCACGACGCCTCACAGGGTGCGGGGCACAGCCGCCCGGTGAACTCCGGGAAGTTGTTGGTCGCGTGCAGACGCTCGATGCCGTCGTGCCACCGGTCCTTGTACACCAGGTCGTTCCACTCGGGAATCAGGTTCCCCAGCGGACAGCCGTTGTGGCAGAACGGGATACCGCAGTCCATGCACCGGCTGGCCTGAGTCTTCAGGGTGTCCGACGAGAACTCCTCGTAGACCTCGTTCCAGTCGAGCAGACGCAACGGCACCGGCCTGCGAACCGGAAGTTCGCGTGACGTGTGCTTCAGGAAGCCGCTTGGATCACCCACGAGCTGCCTCCATCACTGCCTCGTCCACGTTCTTTCCATCCTTCTTCGCGGCCTCGATGGCCAAGAGCACCTTCTTGTAATCGCGGGGCATGACCTTCGCGAAATGATTGACCTGCTGCGACCAGTCGGAGAGGATGCGCGCGGCAACCTCGGAGCCCGTCTCGTCGCGGTGACGCTCGATGGCGGACTTCAGCCAGGTGAAGTCGTCACCCGTCAGGTCCTCGAGATCCACCAGTTCGGTGTTGAGGTTGTCCTCGAACGCCTTGTCCGGGTTGTAGACGTACGCGACGCCACCGGACATGCCGGCACCGAAGTTGCGTCCCGTCGCACCGAGGATGACGACCTTTCCGCCGGTCATGTACTCGCAACCGTGGTCGCCGACACCTTCGACGACGGCGGTGGCACCGGAGTTGCGGACCGCGAATCGCTCGCCCACCACACCGCGGAGCAGAGCCTCACCGCTCGTGGCACCGAACAGGATCACGTTGCCGCCGATGATGTTGTCCTCGGCGACGAACCCGGGCGCGGTCTGCAGCGGCGGGCGCACCACGAGGCGTCCACCGGACAGGCCCTTGCCGACGAAGTCGTTGGCATCGCCGTGCAGGCGCAGGGTCATGCCCTTGGGGACGAACGCACCGAAGCTGTTACCGGCCGAACCGGTGAACGTGATGTCGATCGTGTTGTCCGGCAGTCCGTCGCCGCCGTACGCCTTCGTCACCTCGTGGCCGAGCATGGTGCCGACCGTGCGGTTGACGTTGGTGATCGGTGACTCGAACGTGACCTTCTCGCCCTTGTCGAGAGCGTTGCGGCTCTGGACGATCAGCTGCTGGTCGAGCGCCTTGTCCAGGCCGTGGTCCTGGGTGCCCGTGCAGTACAGGTCCTGGTCCATGAACGCCGACTCGGTCTCGTGCAGGATCGGCGACAGGTCGAGGTTACCGGCCTTGCTGCCCTTCCAGTGCTCGAGCGCCTTCGTGGTGTCGAGGACGTCCACCTGCCCGACCGCCTCGTCGAGGGTGCGGAAGCCGAGCTCCGCCAGCAGCTCGCGCACCTCTTCGGCGATGAAGAGGAAGAAGTTCTCCACGAACTCCGGCTTGCCGTTGAACCGCTTGCGCAGCACCGGGTTCTGCGTCGCGACACCCACGGGGCAGGTGTCGAGGTGGCAGACCCGCATCATGATGCAACCCGACACCACCAGCGGGGCGGTCGCGAAACCGAACTCCTCGCCACCGAGCAGCGCGGCGACCATGACGTCGCGGCCCGTCTTGAGCTGGCCGTCGACCTGCACGACGATGCGGTCGCGCAGACCGTTGAGCAGCAGCGTCTGCTGGGTCTCGGCGAGGCCGAGCTCCCACGGGGCGCCCGCGTGCTTCATCGACGTCAGCGGGGTGGCACCGGTGCCACCGTCGTGACCGGAGATCAGCACGACGTCCGCGTGTGCCTTGGACACACCCGCGGCGACGGTGCCGACACCGACCTCGGACACCAGCTTCACGTGGATCCGGGCCTGCGGGTTGGCGTTCTTCAGGTCGTGGATCAGCTGCGCGAGATCCTCGATCGAGTAGATGTCGTGGTGCGGCGGCGGCGAGATCAGTCCGACGCCGGGCGTGGAGTGCCGGACCTCGGCCACCCACGGGTACACCTTGTGCGCCGGCAGCTGGCCGCCCTCACCGGGCTTCGCTCCCTGCGCCATCTTGATCTGGATGTCGGTGCAGTTGGTCAGGTAGTGCGAGGTGACACCGAAGCGTCCCGACGCAACCTGCTTGATCGCGGACCGCCGCCAGTCACCGTTCTCGTCCGGGGTGAAGCGGGCCGGGTTCTCGCCGCCCTCACCGGAGTTGGAACGACCGCCGAGGCGGTTCATGGCGATCGCGAGCGTCTCGTGCGCCTCGGCGGAGATGGAGCCGTAGCTCATCGCACCGGTCGAGAAGCGCTTGACGATCTCGGTGGCGGGCTCGACCTCGTCCAGCGGGACGGGCTCGCGCACACCCTTCTTGAATTCGAAGAGGCCGCGCAACGCTGCGAGGCGCTCGGACTGGTCGTCGACCAGCTTCGTGTACTCCTTGAACACCTCGTACTGCCCGGTGCGCGTGGAGTGCTGGAGCTTGAACACCGTGTCCGGGTTGAACAGGTGGTACTCGCCCTCACGACGCCACTGGTACTCGCCGCCCACCTCGAGCTCGCGGTGCGCGCGCTCCTCGGGACGGTCCAGGTACGCGTTGGAGTGGCGGACCGCGACGTCGGCGGCGATCTGGTCGAGACCGATGCCGCCGAGGCTGGACTGCAAGCCGGTGAAGTACTCGTCGACCAGGTCCTGCGACAGGCCGATGACCTGGAACAGCTGGGCGCCGGTGTAGGACGCGAGGGTGGAGATGCCCATCTTGGACATCACCTTGAGCACACCCTTGCCCGCGGCCTTGATGTAGTTCTGGATGGCCTTGTCGAGGCTGACACCCTGCAGTTCGTTGTTCTGCACCGCCTCGTCGACGGTCTCGAACGCCATGTACGGGTTGACCGCTGCCGCACCGAAGCCGATGAGGAGCGCCATGTGGTGCACCTCGCGGGCGTCGCCGGCCTCGACGATGAGGCCGACCTTGGTGCGGGTCTTCTCACGCACCAGGTGGTGGTGCACGGCCGAGGTCAGCAGCAGCGACGGGATGGGCGCGTACGTCTCGTTCGACTCACGGTCGGACAGGACGACGAGGCGCGCACCGCCGGCGATGGCCTCCGACACCTGGTAGCGGACGTCGTCGAGGGCCTTGCGCAGACCCGCTCCGCCCTCGGCCACCGGGTACAGACCTCGGACGATGACGCTGCGGAAGTTCGGGAATTCACCGTCGTCGTTGACGTGAATGAGCTTCGACAGGTCGTCGTTGTGCAGGATCGGCTGCGGCAGGAAGATCTGCCGGCAGGACTCCGCGGTGGGGTGCAGCAGGTCGTGCTCGGGGCCGATGGTGCCGCCGAGGCTGGTGACGACCTCCTCGCGGATGGCGTCGAGCGGCGGGTTCGTGACCTGCGCGAACAGCTGCGAGAAGTAGTCGAACAGCATCCGCGACCGCGAGGACAGCACGGCGATCGGGGTGTCGGTACCCATGGAACCGAGAGCCTCGGCACCGGAGATCGCCATCGGCTTGACGAGGAGGTTGACCTCTTCGTTGGTGTACCCGAACATCTGCTGACGCAGAACGACGCGCTCGTGCGACATGTAGGTGTACGGGCGGTCCGGCAGGTCGTTCATGTGGGTCAGACCCTGGTCGAGCCACTCCTGGTAGGGGTGCTCGGCGGCCAGTTCCGATTTGATCTCGTCGTCGCTGATGATGCGACCCTCGGCAGTGTCGACGAGGAACATGCGGCCGGGCTGCAGCCGGATCTTCTTCACGACGGTGGCCGGGTCGATCGGCAGGACGCCGACCTCGGAGGCCATGACGACGAGGTCGTCGTCGGTGACCCAGAGGCGGGAGGGGCGCAGGCCGTTGCGGTCCAGGACGGCGCCGATGACGGTGCCGTCGGTGAAGCACACCGACGCCGGTCCGTCCCACGGCTCCATGAGCGACGAGTGGTACTGGTAGAACGCCCGGCGTGCCGGGTCCATGCTCTCGTGCCGTTCCCACGCTTCCGGGATCATCATCAGCACGGCGTGCGGCAGGCTGCGGCCACCGAGGTGCAGCATCTCCAGCACCTCGTCGAACCGCGCGGTGTCGCTGGCGCCCTTCGTACAGACGGGGAAGATCTTCTCGAGTTGATCGCGACCGCCGAAGATGTCGCTGTCGATGAGCGCCTCACGGGCACGCATCCAGTTCTCGTTGCCGGTGACGGTGTTGATCTCACCGTTGTGGGCCACGCGCCGGAACGGGTGGGCCAGCGGCCACGACGGGAACGTGTTGGTGGAGAAGCGCGAGTGCACGAGGCCGAGGGCCGACTCGAGGCGCTCGTCCTGCAGGTCCAGGTAGAAACCCTTGAGCTGCGGGGTGGTGAGCATGCCCTTGTAGACGAACGTCTGGCTCGACAGGCTCGGGAAGTACACGGTCTCGCGACCGGGGCCGTCCTTGCCTGCGCCTTCGCTGCCCAGTTCGTGCTCGGTGCGCTTACGGACGACGTAGGCGCGGCGCTCGAGGTCCAGGCCGGTGAGGGCGTCGTTCTCGCTGCCGATGAAGATCTGCCGGAACGTCGGCATGGCGTCGCGGGCCAGGGCGCCGAGCGACGAGTCGTCGGTCGCGACCTCACGCCAGCCGAGAACCTTCAGGCCCTCGCTCTCGACGATCTTCTCGACGGCTTCGGCGGCGCGCTGCGCGTCGGCCTTGCTCTGCGGCAGGAATGCGATGCCGGTGGCATACGTGCCTTCCGCGGGCAGCGGAAAGTCGACCACGGCGCGGAAGAACTTGTCCGGGACCTGGAGGAGGATGCCGGCGCCGTCACCCGTGTTGGGTTCGGAGCCCGCGGCACCACGGTGCTCGAGGTTCACCAGCGCGGTGATCGCCTTTTCGACGATGTCCCTGCTGCGGCGGCCCTTCATGTCCACGACGAACGCGACACCACAGGAGTCGTGCTCGTTCGACGGGTGATACAGCCCCTGGGGGCCTGGAAGTTGCTTCATACCTAGCCTTCGTATGCCAAAAGATGCACCGACGACCAGCAGCGCTGATGGCCATCAACTTGCAATGCAGGTGCCGTCACGACGTGCTCGGCACCACCGATCGGCTATCGCCCTTTTGCAGCACGCTGGGTGTGGTCCTCGCACCAGGCGACGTGGCTTTTCGGTCGGGTCGGACTTTCGTGGGTCCAACGTGTAACGAAAACGATAATTCAGAACCCCTGACGAAACACAACTTAGGTTGGCCTATTTACCCTCTGAACTGGGCATTGTCGAGGGCGGACCTCGTCCGACTGCACTGAGTACATGTTAAGTGAGCGCGCCGAGGACCGCTGTAATTCCCGCAGTCGGATCGAAATCGAGATCCGGGACGGTGAGCTGGTGAAGGATGAGACCGTCTAGGTAGTCGGTGATCACGACGGCGTCCGAGGCGGGGTTTTTCGAACCCACGAGTTCCAGCATGTCCGCGCCCCATTCCACGAGGGCGCGCCGTGCCGATCCGATCTTCGCGTCGAGCCCCGGCGTGACGGAGGCCTCGACGAAGAGCGCGTATCGCGCGCCCGTGCGGACCCGGTCCGGACCGGTGGAGAATCTCACGAACGCGACCAGCGCGTCGACCAGCGCATGCTTGCTGTCGGGGCGGAGATGCGCGAACTTTTCCCAGTCCTCCCGGTCCCGTTCGACGAGCCGGGTGACGATCCCTTCGAGCAGTGCACCCCGGCTGCGGAAGTAGTTGGACGTGGACCCCTGCGGCATTCCGGCCAGTTCGTCGACGCCGCGGTGCGTGAGGGCCCGTACCCCCTTCGTGCCGAGAAGCGCGATGGCGGCGTCGAGCACCTGCTCCCGTTTGTCTGCCATGACACCGACACTACATCGGTAGTAAATTCACTACACCCGTAGTAGCGTGATGGTCATGACGCACTCCGCAGCAGTCCTCGGCGGCGGCATCGGCGGGCTCGCCGTCGCCCGCTACCTGTCCCGCGCCGGCTGGCACGTCGACGTCTTCGAGCGTGCCGACACCCTGCCCACGTCGGGCACCGCACTCGGCATGTGGCCGCAGGCCCTCGACGCGCTGGACGCGATCGGCGCCGGCGATCGGGTGCGCACGCTGGGATCGCCGCAGCACCGCGGCTCGCTCCTGCGCCCCGACGGATCCGTGATCGGCACCATCGACAACCGCGACCGCACCGCCTACCTGCTGTCGCGGCCCGCCCTGCTGGCCACGCTCGCCGAGACGCTGCCCGACGGCATGATCTCGTTCGGCACCCCCGCTCCCACCCTCGACGCGCTGACGGACCGCGACGTCGTGATCGGCGCGGACGGTCTGCGCAGCCCCACCCGCACGCAACTGTTCGGCGAGAAATTCGAGCCACAGTATGTAGGAGCCACCGCCTGGCGCGGCTGGGTGCCCGGACATCGCGACACAGTCAGCGAAACCTGGGACACAGACGCACTTTTCGGCATCACCCCGCGCGACGGCGAACTCGTCAACTGGTTCGCGTGCATCCGCACCGACGCCGGGCACCCCGGCGGCCTCGACTTCCTCCGGTCCCGGTTCGGGAGCTGGCACGCCGACGTGCGGGCAGTACTGGATGCGGCCACCCCCGACGCGATGCTCCACCACGACCTGTACGAGTCGCCGGCCCTGCCGTCGTACGTGTCGGGCACCACGGCGCTGCTCGGCGACGCCGCCCACGCGATGGCGCCGAACCTCGGCCGCGGCGCGTGCGAGGCCCTCGTCGACGCCGTCACGCTCGGCCGATTCCTCACCGCCGACACCGACATTCACACCGCGCTGCGCCGCTACGACCGCACGCGGCGGCCCGCGACCCGGCGGCTGGTGCGTGGATCGCGCGCCATGTCCGCCGTCGCGATGACCGGCCGCCTCCGTCCGCTGCGCGATCTGACGGTGAGGCTGGCCGCGGGCCTGGCCTGACCGGAATCCGGGGGCGCGGGAACGGTTGCCCGTCTGGTACTTTGCCGCGGTAGGGGGAAGAGAAAGAACCGGGGGCGGTCATGGGGGCGGTGAACGACGGCTGCGGCAGTGCGCCGGCAGCACGGACGGATCTCATCGGGGAAACAACACATCCACCGTGTCGGTGGAGGCATTCTGCTGTGCTCGCTTCCCTCTTTCGGTGCCTCTGATCTGCATCTCTCTTGCGTTTGCTTCGTCAGCGCCAGTCCGTTCGATCAACCATGTCCGTTCGACTTCAGGAGTCACGACTTGAGAATCCGCATGCACGCTCTGGCCGCCGCGATCTCGGTGTCCGCCGCCGCTCTGCTCGGGGCCGCGACGGCACACGCCGCTCCGGCCACAGCGCCGTCGACGTCGCAGCCTGGCGTCACCGATCCCTCGACGCCGCCCACCACATCGCAACCCGGCGTGACGGTCCCGTCCACACCGCCCGGCACGTCCCAGCCGGGTGTCACCGACCCGGCGGCCCCGGCCACGACGCCGCCCGCTCCCCCGCAGGCGCCGCTGGCGGTCCCGGGCGCCGAGACGGCCGCCCCCGCAGCACCCGACCTGGCACAGGGCGAGGCTCCGGCGGAACCGGCACCCGCGGCGCAGTCCGTGCCCGCCGAGCAGGCCGCCCAGCCCGCGACCGTGTGGATCGACCCCGACGACATGCCGAAGTCGCACCAGGCACCCGTCGCCCCCGCCCTGCCCGTGCCGAAGCCGGTGGTCGAGGTGAACGCGGCCGCCGACACGCTGGTCGGCGCGGTGCCGGTGGCCGTCAACGGCCGCCAGTACGGCAACCCCGAGGGGTACGTCGGGACCATCGGTTGGCGCGTCGATGACGCCACCGGCACCGCGGGCGTCGCCGTCGACCCGTCCTCGCCGACCGCCGCCACCGTCTCCGCGTTCTCGGCCGACTCCAACGCCGAGCACCCGACGAACTGGTCGGCACCCGTCGACGTCACACAAGTCGCCGCCGTGATCGCGGACGCCGCCGACCGGTCCCCGGCGTTCGGGCAGCTGGTGCAGACGATCGCGTCCCTGCCCGCACCGCARCTCCCGCAGCTGCAGTCGACCGACAGCGGTCCGGCGACCACCACGATCGGCGGCGTGAACGTGCGCAGCCAGGCGACGCTGCACGTGTGATCCGATTCCCCCGCGCGGAGCCGTCAGGGGTGGGCTCCGCGCGGGGGAATGAGGTGTGGAGGATTCAACTGTGACAGAACCGCCGAACAGGGCAGCCCTCGACCGCTTCTCGCACTGGTACCCGCCCTTCCCGTCGGCCGCGGCACCGACGGTTCCCGTCGCGGAGCCCGAACCCGAACAGCTGCCCCCTCCCCCCGCGCCGACATGGCTGGCGCCGGGCGACGAACCCGATCCCACCCCGCCCGTCCGGGACGGTCGCGGCAAGCGGAAACTCGCGGTCGCCGGAGCCGCCGCAGCGGTGATCGCCGTCGTCGTCGGTGGGGTCGCCGTGTTCGCCTCCACTTCCGGTGACGCGCGCGGAAACCCGGTCGCCGCAGGATGGTGCACCGCATCCCGCGACGGTGCGACGGTGGTCGGCAACGGTCCCGGCGGGACCTCCGACGGCGTCGCCGCGATCCTGGCCTTCGATCACGCCTACTACGTCGCACGAAGCGGCGCGAAGGCCCGCGAGGTGGTCGCTCCCGACGCGCCGCTGGGGTCCGCCGAGACCATCCAGGGCGGCATCGACTCGCTGCTGCCCGAAGGCACCGAGCACTGCCTCTCCATCACCGAAACCGAACCCGGCCACTACGCGGTGACGCTGTCGGAACTGCGACCGGACGGGTCGACGAAACGGTACGAGCAGGTCGTGACCACCGCGGACCGCGACGGTCGCACGTACATCACATCCATTGGAGACGCGAAGTGACCGACCCACTGCAGCAAGCACTTCCGGTGTCGACCCTGGTTCTCGGGGCGTGCGGAGGAGCAGGCGCCACCACGACGACGCTCGGGCTCGCCAACACCGAGGCGGCCCGCGGCGGTGCGGTCGTCGCCGTCGACGCGACTCCCGCGGGCGGCGATGTCGCCGAACGCGGCGCCGACGCCGTGCTGTCGGTGAGTGGCCTGGAGCAGCTGGTGGCCGCCGGCCCCGTCGCGGACGACGTGTTCGACGGGTACTGCTCCCGCACGAGCGCCGGGACCCGCATCCTGAACCGCATCGGCAACCAGACCGCGGCCGACCGTGAATTCCACACTCTCACAGTGGCACTGCGTGCTCGCAGGGTGAGTGCCGTCCACGACCTCGGTCACCGGTTGCGTGCCGCGTACCTCGCGCCGCTGCTGGCCACCCCGTCGCCCATCGTCCTCGTCGTGCCGTGCCGGGCCGACGCGTTCAACCGCCTCCGGTCCGCACTGCAGTCGATCGGCGACACGCTCGGCGAACCCGGACTCGCCCGCACCGTCGTCACCGTGTCCAATCAAGACTCCACCGGTTGGCAGGTGGATCTCGACCTCCTCCGCGAATACCTGGGCGGACAGGTATGGGGCGTCGAGACCATCCCCTACGACGAACACCTCGGCATGGGAATCGTCATCGAACACGGCAAGCTCGCACCCGAAACCCGGGCGGCGTACCAGCGCGTCGCCGCAGCGGCAACGGCCGTGGCCGAAGGTCGTAAGGAACGAGTCTGAGCGCGGCACGTCCAGTACCCTTCCGGGCCGGGAGGACATTCGACATCAGGGGGCTGTCTTGGGGGGAACCCGTTCGGCGCTGCTCCTCATCCCGGGCCGAATTCAACTCGCGAAATCGCACTAAATGCCTTCAACATGCTGATCGACATGCAAAACCAAGCGGTTACCATCGAGGACGAACTCGACGTCGAGCGATCGACAGAGGTCCCTCTCGCTCAGATGCGCGCCATTCTCACCGCCAAGTGATTCCATTCGGTTCGAGCTGAGCCGCTGACATCCGCACACGAATTTGCCATTTGCGCCCGCAATTGCGTGAGATTCTGGCTAATCGGTGTGCAAACGCAACAACAAGCGACTACAGCGCGACCGCCTCACGCCTCCAGCAATTCCTTCAGCTTCTGGAGGTCGGCGGTGACGGTTGCGGCGTCCTGCGCGAATTCTTCGGCGCTCACGCCGTCGCGTCGCCGGATGGTGAAGACGACTTCGCTGTGGTCGCCGTCGGGGATGACGCGGACGGGGTTGTAGACGGTGTCGCCGCCGGGGAGGGTGACGTCGTGGTCGAGGATGCCGTAGTCGTTGGCAGGCGCGAAGGTCACGGCGACCTGGCCCATCGGGGAGTCGGCGAGCCAGCGGTCGCCGTCGCGGGTGATGGTGCTGCTGAGGCCGGCCGCCCAGGCGGGGAGGTTGGCGGGGTCGCTCGCGTACGCGTACACGTCGGCGGCGGTCCGGGCGATGAACACACTGACATGGGTTGATTCGGTGGTCATGACTCCCAGCATCCCCGCTGCACGACCCGGATGATTGAAGAAATCGGACCCCCGGGTGCGCGATGTCCGAAACCTTCAATGCGGGTCCGCCCGAGATCGTTAGCGTTCTGGACATGACCGCAACATTCAGTGCCATCGAACTGGTCGTCCGCGACCTGCCCACGTCGCTCGCGTTCTACCGGCGGCTCGGACTCGACATTCCCGCCGACGCCGATCAGGCGCCGCACGTCGAATTCGAACTTCCGGGTGGGGTCCGCCTGCTGTGGGACACGATCGAGACCATCCGCTCGTTCACCCCCGACTGGACCGAACCTTCCGGCGGGCATCGGATCGCGCTCGCCTTCGACTGCGGGACCGCTGCCGGCGTCGACAATCTCTTCGACGAGATCACGGGCGCCGGGTACAACGGCAAGAAGAAGCCGTGGGACGCACCGTGGGGGCAGCGCTACGCCACCGTCGACGATCCCGACGGCAACTCCGTCGACCTCTTCGCCGCGCTCACGCCGTGACGAGCTGACCGAACGTGCGGCCCGTCAACTCCTGGGCCTCCCGGATCAGGTGGGCCTGGTCGGCGAACCCGGCCATGCCGGCCGCCTGCGCAGCGGGAATGGCCGACCCCGCCAGCCCGACCGCCGACTGCAACCGGAGGATCCGGGCCAGCATTTTCGGCCCGTAACCGAACTGCCGTCGGCACAGGCGGTGCAGTTGACGCTCGCCGACACCGATTCCGTCCGCGACGTCGCGGACGGAGGCCTGCTGCTGCAGAAGTCGCACGACCACGGAGATTCTGCCGTCCGACGGCGGCCCGAGGAGCCGGCGTGACCGCGCGAACTCCTCGAGTGCCCGGCCGGGGTCGGCGGCGTCGGCGATCCTGCCGAGGAATTCTGCGGTAGCGCGGTCGCTCAGCACGTCGGCGAGCGGCACCCGCTGATTGATCAACTCCTCGGCCGGGGTTCCGAGAAGATCCGGCAGAGTGCCCGGGGAACAACGTAACCCGACGTAGTGGTCGCCCGCTCGGCTGCGAGTGAGATACGGGCGGGAGTCCGGGCCGGCCACGACGACGTCGCCGTTCATCCAGATGAGGTCCATGCAGCCGTCCGGCAGGATCGCCGCCTCACCGCCGGCCGCCGTCTTCTGCCACACGACGGCGCCGGGAAACACCGACCGCCGCTCCGTATACATGACCCCATGCTAGGCAGCCCCTACGACAATCTGCCGGGGTGCGCGGTCAGGCGCCCGGCTCGCCGACGTGCAGATCCGGCTCCCAGTCGTAGACGACGGCGGTCCGCAGCAGAATGTCCTGCAGCGACCGGCGCCGGCCGTCGACAGCCGCCCACAGCAACCCGAACCCGAACATCACGCACAGCACCGCGCGGAGAAGGGCGCGCAGCCAGCCGATCAGTTCACCGTTGCGGCTGACCACCCGCAGCCCCATGATCACGGCGCCGACGGTGCGGCCGCTCACCGCCCAGCACGCGGTCAGGTACAGCACGGCCACGCCGATGAACATGCTGACGGAGAGCAGGGCACTGGCGTCGGGAAACGTGAACTCCTGCGGGGAGAACAGCAACCGCACGAACAGTGCGCCCACGTAGATTCCGCCCATCACGGCCATGACGATCGCCAGATCGATGCCGCAGGCCAGACCCCGGGTGACGATCCCGGCGGCGCGATGCGCCGGGGCGCTCATGCATCGTCCGGTTCGTGCCCGCGCCCGAACAACTTGCCGACGAACCCGGCGACGGCGTCGTCGGCCTGCATGCCCTGGGTGCGCACCCCGCGGACCGCCTCGTTGGACATCGAGTCGGTCGATTCACGGATGATGCGCGGGAGGTCGACGCCCTCGATCACGGTGTCGGCGAGCACGACCAGGTCGACGCGTCCGATGACGGAATCCACATCGACGCGGTCGACGATCGCATCCACGTCGACCCGCGCGGCGACGGCGTCGATGTCGACGCGATCGAGGATCTGCGGAATGTCGACCCGGGCGGCGATCGCGTCCACGTCCACCCGGTCGATGATCCGCTGGATGTCGATTCCCTCGGCGACGACGTCGAGGTCGACGTGATCACGCACGATCGTCGTGAGGTCCACCTCCTGAAGAGCGACCTGCACGACCTTCCGCAGCACCGCGTGCAGCACCCGGTCCGCGAGTTCGTCGGCGCCGCGGAGTGTCTCGGTGCCGCGTTCCTCGAGGGTGACCAGAACGGGGTCGACTCCCGGCAGGCGTCGCGCCGTGTCGATGCCGAATCCGATCACGCGCTGCAGCGCGCCGCCGGCGGTCGCGGCGGCGCCGACCGCGAGGTGCAGCGGATCGGGGGCTCTCCTGCCGTCCATATTCGCTATCCAAGCCGGTCGACGCCGGGGCCGCACGGGTTCCCGCGAACTGGGTCACCCGCGAGGAGCGCCGGGGCCGTGCACGATTCGCGGGGCGGGCTGTCCGGACGCCCGCTGAGGGGCCCAGCCGGCGAGTTCGGTGAGCATCTCGGCGACCCGATCCGAGCACAGTGCGGGATCCGGGGCCGGTCCCAACCCGAGCGCCTCGACCACCAGAACGTTGCCCTGCGAGAGTCCGTGGACCCCGAGCGACCACCCGAAGTGACGGTTCCAGGCCAGGACCGCCTTCCGGCCGCGGTAGTAGGGGATCTCGCTGGAAAGGGTCACAACCACGTCGAACGCTGGGGTGAACCACCAGTCGACCGACAGGGCCTCCACCATCGTCGCGACGGAACCGACGTACTCACCGACATTCGCCGAGCTGGTGGCCCGGACCTGGCTGATGCTCATCTACAACCCACTCTCGACGTTCGCAGAAACCGAGCGGAAGAAGCCGGACGGCAGGTTCACACTCGAGTCATTCGTCACGAACCGCCGGGGGGACGGGTTCCGGTCCGGAAGGGCCGGAGGGTCGCGACGTGGCTTCCACTCCATCGTCGGGCTGCGCCGACCACCCGGGTAGGCACCCTGGGGTGGGGATGACACCACCCCGGCGGGCCCGTCGGCTAACGGATTCCGGTGCCGTACCGACAAGAGCAACGTACGGACCCGAAGGAGTAGTCGATGACCCACAGGTTCCTCACGATTCTCGACGTCGCGGCCGCCCTCGCCGCGACGGTGGTCACCGTCAGCGCCGCACCCGCCCAGGCCGAACCCACGGCCGACTGTCACACCGCCACCACGCCCACGTCCGGCACCTCGCACTGCACGGCGCAGGACGTGCCCGCCGGCAGCACCGCCGTGCACATCGGGACGGTCGAGTGCTTCGGCCTGACGCCGCGGGCGATTCCCGGCCCCGGCGGTGTGTCGCACATTCCCTGGATCCAGGGCTACCGCCGCGACGGCGTGTGGGTTCCGGCCGGGACACCGTCCACCGGATCGTGCGTCGCCGGTTACGGCGCCCCGTGGTGGGAGGTCGGCGTCTCGACGGGCGCCTACACGACCTGCGGACTGCAAGAAGGGATCGTCACGTACGTCAGCGTCGCCTGCAATCCGATCCGCCCCCAGTAGGCACCGGTACGGCCAACGAAACGAGGCCACGAACTCCGTGGAGTTCGTGGCCTCGTTGTCGCGATTCCGAAGAATCGCCTGTGGTGGGCGAAGGGGGACTTGAACCCCCACGTCCCGAAGGACACTGGCACCTGAAGCCAGCGCGTCTGCCATTCCGCCACTCGCCCGAGCGACCCGGAAACATTAACACGAGGTCGCCAGAAATCACGATTCGTACAGGTCAGGACCCGAAACGACGACAAAAACACCCGTCCAGGCAAAGACCGATATCATGCAAGGGCGTAGACCCGCGTCATGGCTCGAGGCAATGACAGTACCGTGGGATCCACGCACGGCAGTGGCGCGACACGGACGTGTCTTGTCACGGCTGCCGCGCACCGAGGACAGAAGGCCCGACCGACAGGCACCGTGAGGAGGTTCCGATGGGGATAGTTCAACGTTTCGAGCGGAAGCTCCAGGGAGCCGTGGGTGACGCGTTCGCCCGGGTCTTCGGCGGTGGTGTGGTGCCGCAGGAGGTGGAGGCCGCGCTTCAGCAGGAAGCCTCCGACCGGATCCAGCAACTGGACGGTGGGCACCTGCTCGCGCCGAACAGCTATGTCATCGCCATCAACAACTCGGACCACGAAGAACTTGCCGCCGACCGCGAGTTGACGGTCAAGGCCTTCGCCCGACACCTCGAAGACTTCATTCGCGACCAGGGCTGGCAGACGTATGGTCCCATTCATGTCGCGTTCGAACCGTCGCCGTCACTGCACACCGGGCAGTTCCGCACCCGGGGTTCGGTGGATCCGGACGCCGGCCGCCAGGGTGCGGCCACGCCGGGGCGACCCGAACCGCCACGCGGTCCCGCACCGCGACCACAGGCACCGTTTGTACCCGTCACGTCGAATCCAGGAGCTGGCCCCATGACGCAGAACTCAGGCTACGACCCCAGCCGCGAACCAGCGGGCAACCGCAATCCCGACCCGCAGTACGCGCGCAACGGTCATGCCCATGCGGGTCAGGACCAGCGGTACCCGCAGGGCTACCAGAACGGTTACGACCGCGGCGGCTACCAGCAGGGCGGCTACGACCAGCAGCAGTACCCCGACGACCAGCGCGGCGGGTACCCCCAGGATCAGGCCTACGGTCAGGCATACGACCAGGGCGCGCAGGCCCCCGGTTACGAGCAGCCCGCGGACGCCGGTTACGACTACCAGCAGGGCGGCTACCAGCAGGACTACCAGGGCGGCTACGACCAGCAGGCTCCCGCGCGCTACCCGGACGGCTCCTACGCCGACGCCGGCTACCAGCAGCCGCAGGGCTACGACCAGGGTTACGACCGCGGCGGCTACCAGCAGGGTGGCTACGACCAGCAGCAGTACGACCAGCAGGGGTACGCCGACTACGACCAGGGCGGCTACGGCCAGCAGGCGTACGCACCGGACGGGCACACGTTCACGGCGACCCTGCAGCTCGAGGACGGCAGCGGACGCCACTTCCAGCTGCGTGAGGGCAACAACATCATCGGCCGCGGCCAGGAGGCACAGTTCCGCCTGCCCGACACCGGTGTGTCGCGCCGCCACATCGACATTCGCTGGGACGGTCAGGTGGCGATGCTGTCCGACCTGGGCTCGACCAACGGCACCACCGTCAACGGTGCGCCGGTGCAGGACTGGCAGCTGGCCGACGGAGACATCATCCGGGCGGGTCATTCGGAGATCCTGGTCCGAATCCTCTGAGGCTCCACCGAGTTGGGACCCCGAAGACACATCGCCGAGACCCGAACCCGAACTCCCTCGCCGAGACACAACCGAGACGGCTTCGATACTGGACCGACATCGCGTCGGAGCCCGTGTCGGACGTAACACGGTGGGGACTCCGTATCGTTGTGGGCTGTCCGTATCCTGATCGCAGGGTGCGGGTTGCCCCTATGATGCTGCGAGAAAAAGACGCCGGAATCTCGACTGTTCCGGCCACAGAAGGAGGTGGACTGCCGTGCAAGGTTTGATTCTGCAACTCACACGAGCAGGTTTCCTGCTCCTGCTGTGGCTGTTCGTCTGGACCGTCCTGCGGGCGTTGCGTGGCGACATCTACGCCGGCTCCGGCGTCCGTGTGCCGCCCCGATATTCGCGCAGCGGCAATGTTCTGCCGTCGCTGGGGAAGACGAAGACGGCCAAGTATCTGGTGGTGACGCAGGGCGGCCTCGCCGGCACGCGCATCACTCTCGGCACTCAGCCCGTCCTCATCGGCCGGGCCGACGACTCCACGCTCGTCCTCACCGACGACTACGCATCCACCCGCCACGCTCGGCTCTCCCCGCGAGGCGCCGACTGGTACGTCGAAGACCTCGGCTCGACCAACGGCACGTACCTGGATCGCGCCAAGGTCACCACATCTGTCCGCGTGCCGCTCGGTACCCCCGTACGGGTCGGCAAAACGGTAATCGAGTTGCGCCCGTGACCCTCGTACTCCGCTATGCCGCCCGCAGCGATCGTGGCCTCGTCCGTTCCAACAACGAAGATTCGGTGTACGCCGGGGCCCGCCTGCTGGCGCTCGCGGACGGCATGGGCGGTCACGCGGCCGGTGAGGTCGCGTCGCAGTTGATGATCGCGGCCCTCGCGCATCTCGACGACGACGAGCCCGGCGAAGACCTGCTCGGCAAGCTGGAGGCCGCCACCCGCGAGGGCAACGACACCATCGCCGATCACGTCGAGGAAGACCCCGAACTCGACGGCATGGGCACCACGCTCACCGCAATCCTGTTCTCCGGCAACAAGCTCGGGCTGGTCCACATCGGCGACTCCCGCGCCTACCTGCTCCGCGACGACTCCCTCGCACAGATCACCCGGGACGACACGTTCGTGCAGTCGCTGGTCGACGAGGGCCGGATCACCGCCGAGCAGGCGCACACCCACCCGCAGCGCTCGCTCATCATGCGCGCCCTCACCGGCAACGAGATCGAACCGACGCTGACGGTCCGCGAGGCCCGCGCCGGCGACCGCTATCTGCTGTGCTCCGACGGACTGTCGGACGTGGTCAGCGACGAGACCATCGAGAACACGATGCGGGAGGGCTCGCAGGACGAGTGCGCCGACCGGCTCATCGAACTCGCCCTGCGCAGCGGCGGCCCGGACAACGTGACGGTCGTCGTCGCCGACGTCATCGACCTCGACTACGGGCAGAGTCATCCCATCGTGGCCGGTGCCGCCTCCGCCGACGACGAGGAGGACGCGCCGCCACCCAACACGGCTGCGGGACGTGCCGCGGCGATGCGTCCGCCGCGTGCGACGCCGAAGCGGGTGGTCCCGCAGGTCGAGGAACCGCCGACGAAGAAGAAGCGTCACCGCATGTGGTGGGCTGCGCTCGCGCTCGGTCTGATCGTCGTGGTCGCCGTCGCTGCCTTCGTGGGGCGGGCTCTGGTCCGCAACAACTACTACGTCGGCGCCGACGGCGAACGCGTCACCGTGCTGCGCGGAGTTCCCGGTTCGGTGCTCGGTTACTCGCTGCAGGAGGCGAACCTGGTCGGCTGTGTCAGCGACTCCGGCGACCTGACGTTGATGTCGCCCACCGAGGCACCGAACGGGTGCACCATCCTCGAGGTCGACGACCTCCAGCCGTCCGCCCGTGAACAGGTGCGTGCCGGGCTGCCCTCGGGCAAGCTCGACGACGTCCGCAACCAGATGACGCGGCTCGCGCAGAACGATCTGCTTCCGGTCTGCGAGTCGGAGTCGGCCACCACGACGACGACCACCCCGGCACCGAGTCCAGTTCCGACGCCGGCACCCGCGCCCGTCCCGGAGACCACGGCGCCCGCGCCCGCACCCGCTCCCGCTCCCCCGGCAGCGTTGCCGGCACCGGAGACACCTGCACCCCAGACCCCGACCGCCACCCCGGCGCCGACCGTGACCCAGGTTCCCGGTCAGAACTGCAGGACGGCTAGCTGATGTCGGTCGCAAGTGCATCACCGGGGGCGCAGTTTCCCAGTCCACCCGGCGGGTTCGCGCCAGCCCCCGTGCAGTCGACGCGCCGGGGCACCGAGCTGATCCTGATCGGTTTCGCGATCCTGATCACCACGATCTCGCTGGTGCTGGTGGAGGCCAGCCAGGAACAGAGCATCACCTGGGACCTCGCCAAGTACGCCGCCGCCTACTCGGCGCTGTTCCTGATCGCGCATCTCGCGGTGCGCCGGTTCGCGCCGTACGCCGACCCCCTGATCCTGCCGATCGTCGCGCTGCTCAACGGACTCGGCCTGGTGCTGATCCACCGGCTCGACCTCGCCGACGCACAGTCCGCCGCCTACTTCGGGCTGCCCGTCCCGTCGCCGGACGCCAACCAGCAGGTGCTGTGGACGACGCTGGCCATCGCCGGTTTCGTGGCCGTGCTGGTGCTGCTCAAGGACTACCGCCTCCTCGCCCGCTACAGCTACACCCTGGGCCTCGCCGGACTGGTGTTCCTCGCCATCCCGGCGATCCTGCCGTCGAGCTTCTCCGAGGTGAACGGCGCGAAGATCTGGATCCGCCTCCCCGGCTTCAGCATTCAGCCCGGCGAGTTCGCGAAGATCCTTCTGATCATCTTCTTCGCCTCCGTCCTCGTCGCGAAGCGCGACCTGTTCACCACCGCGGGCAAGCACGTGTTCGGCATCGACCTTCCCCGCGCCCGCGACCTCGGGCCCATCCTCGTCGCGTGGATGGTGTCGGTGGGTGTGCTGGTGCTGGAGAAGGACCTCGGCACGTCGCTGCTGCTGTTCAGCACCGTGCTCGTGATGCTCTACATCGCCACCGAACGCGTCGGATGGCTGCTCATCGGTGTCGGACTGCTCGGCATCGGTTTCTTCTTCGCGTACCAGTTGTTCGGCCACGTCCGGGTCCGGGTCAGCACCTGGCTCGACCCGCTGGCCGACTACAACAACACCGGCTACCAGATCTCGCAGTCGCTGTTCGGGCTCGCGACCGGTGGCGTCGCGGGGACGGGGCTCGGCAGCGGCAGGCCCGCCCAGGTGCCGTTCGCGAAGACCGACTTCATCGTCGCGACGATCGGCGAGGAACTCGGACTCATCGGTCTCGCCGCCGTCCTGATGCTGTTCCTGATCCTCGTCATCCGCGGCCTGCGCACCGCACTCGCCGTCCGCGACAGCTTCGGCAAGCTCCTCGCCGCCGGTCTGTCGTTCACGATCGCGGTGCAGGTGTTCGTGGTGGTCGGCGGCGTCACCAAACTGATCCCCCTCACCGGTCTGACCACGCCGTTCATGTCGTACGGTGGGTCGTCCCTGCTCGCCAACTACCTCCTGCTCGCGATCCTCATCAAGATCTCCGACGCTGCCCGTGAGCCGGCCGTCCCGAAGAAGAAGGGCCCCGCACCCATCGCCGACGCCCCGACCGAGATGGTGCCGCGCTCATGAACACACCGCTGCGTCGTGTCGCGATCGCCGTCATGGTGATGGTGGTCGCCCTCCTCGCCAACGCCACCTACGTCCAGGTCATCAAGGCGGACAACCTGCGGGCCGATCCGCGGAACTCGCGCGTGCTGCTCGACGAGTACTCGCGTCAGCGCGGCCAGATCTCGGCCGCCGGGCAGGTGCTCGCGGCATCCGTGCCGACCGACGACCGCTACAAGTACCTGCGCACCTACCCGCCGAACCCGGCGGCGCCGTCGAGCCCGCTGGCCAACGCACCGGTCACCGGTTTCTACTCCATGCAATACGGCAGCACCGGACTCGAGCGGTCCGAGGACCCGGTCCTCAACGGTTCCGACAACCGGCTGTTCGGGCGTCGCTTCTTCGACCTCGTGTCCGGACGCGACCCGCGCGGCGGCAACGTGGTGAGCACCATCAACCCGGTGATGCAGCAGGTGGCGTACGACGAGCTGACCGCGAAGGGCTACACCGGTTCGGTCGTGGCGATCGAGCCGAGCACCGGACGCATCCTCACGATGGTGAGCACCCCGAGCTACGACCCCAACTCGCTCGCCAGCCACGACGGCACCGAGACGACGCAGGCGTGGGAGGCCCTGAACGCCGACCCGGAGAAGCCGCTGATCAACCGCGCGGTGTCGCAGACGTACCCGCCCGGTTCCACGTTCAAGGTGGTGGTCACCGCCGCCGCGCTTGCCGCCGGAACCACCCCCGACACCCAGCTGACCGCGGCCCCGCAGATCACCCTTCCCGGCACGTCGACGACGCTCGAGAACTACAACGGCTCCACCTGTGGCGGCGCACCCACCGCGTCGCTGCGGGAGGCGTTCGCGCGGTCCTGCAACACGGCGTTCGTCGAACTCGGTATCAAGACCGGAACCGACGCCGTCGGCGACCAGGCCAGCGCACTCGGCATCGGCGGGCAGATGCCCGGCGTCCCGTTCCCTGTCGCCGACAGCACCATCGGGTCGATCCCCGACGACGCCGCGCTCGGCCAGAGCAGCATCGGCCAGCGTGACGTGGCGCTCACCCCGCTGCAGAACGCGATGATCGCGGCTACCGTCGCCAACGGTGGAGTGCGCATGCAACCACAGCTGGTGTCGGAACTGCAGGGCCCGGACCTGTCCAACCTCGCGACCACCAACCCGGTGTCCGAAGGCCAGGCGATGTCGTCCCAGGTGGCGGCTACCCTGACCGAGCTGATGATCGGTTCCGAGAACAACACCAGCGGCGAGGGCAAGATCCCGGGCGTCCAGATCGCGTCCAAGACGGGCACCGCCGAGCACGGAACCGACCCACGGAACACCCCGCCCCACGCCTGGTACATCGGATTCGCACCCGCCCAGAACCCGACCGTGGCCATCGCGGTCATCGTCGAGGACGGCGGAGATCGTGCACTGGCCGCAACCGGCGGCTCGGTGGCTGCACCTATCGGCCGTGCCGTCATCGCAGCCGGACTACAAGGGGGCTGATTGTGGCACTGAACAACGGCGCGCTGATCGCCAATCGATACCGCCTGATCCGGCTCATCGCCACGGGCGGAATGGGACAGGTCTGGGAAGCGACCGACAACCGGCTCAACCGTCGTGTCGCGGTGAAGGTTCTGAAGTCCGAGTTCTCTTCCGACCCGGAGTTCGTCGAACGGTTCCGCTTCGAGGCGCGCACCACCGCGCAGCTGAACCATTCCGGCATCGCCGGGATCTACGACTACGGCGAGGTCCGCGACGCCACTGGCGACTCCACCGCCTACCTGGTGATGGAACTCGTCAACGGTGAGCCGCTCAACGCCGTCCTCGCGCGGGTGGGCCGTCTCGCGGTGCCGCACGCACTGGACATGCTCGAGCAGACCGGGCGGGCGCTGCAGGTGGCGCACGACGCCGGAGTCGTGCACCGCGACGTGAAACCGGGCAACATCCTGATCACCCCCACCGGTCAGGTGAAGATCACCGACTTCGGCATCGCCAAGGCCGTGGAGAACTCGCCGGTCACGCGCACCGGCATGGTGATGGGCACCGCCCAGTACATCGCCCCCGAGCAGGCGCTCGGCCAGGACGCGACCGCGGCCAGCGACGTGTACTCTCTCGGCATCGTCGGCTACGAAGCGCTGTCGGGACGGCGCCCGTTCATCGGCGACGGGGCCATCACGGTGGCGATGAAGCACGTGCAGGAGGCGCCGGCACCGTTGCCGAACGACCTGCCGCCGAACATCCGCGAGCTCATCGACATCACGATCGCGAAGGATCCGAGCACCCGCTACGCCAGCGGCGGAGAGTTCGCCGACGCGGTCGCGGCGGTCCGGGCCGGCAGGCGGCCTCCGCCGCCGGGTGTGTCGGGCACGGGGGCGGCGCGGGTGCTGCGCCCGCCGATGACCGGTGCGACCCAGATGATGCCGCCTTCGCAGACCGCGTACGCGGGACCGGTCACCGGGCAGGTGCCGCCGGACGACGCGAACGGTGACGGCAAGAAAGGCGGGTTGACCAGCGGCCAGAAGGCCGTGGCCTGGGGTGCAGGTGGTTTGATCCTGCTGGCGGCGATCATCGCGCTCGCACTCGTCCTGTTCGACGGTGGTGACACGAAGGACCCGACGTCGCCTGCGATCACATCCTCGCTGCGGACGATCACGACGACACCGCGGCCGACGACCACGACGACGACCGAGGAAGAGACGTACACCACCGAGCCGACGTACACGACGACGACCACCCCGCCGCCGCCGCCGACCACGACGACCACCACCCAGCCGCCGACCACGACGACGACAGAGCCGACGACGACTACCACCACGACCACCACCGCACCCACGACGACGACCACGACGACCACGTCGGAGGAGTCAACTACTCCGACCCCACAAGGACAGCCATGACGACACCGCGCAACCTCTCCTCACGCTACGAGCTGGGTGAGATTCTCGGCTTCGGTGGCATGTCCGAGGTCCACCTCGCCCGGGACGTCCGGCTCAGCCGCGATGTCGCGATCAAGGTCCTGCGTGCCGACCTGGCCCGCGACCCCACGTTCTACCTGCGGTTCCGCCGCGAGGCGCAGAACGCGGCGGCGCTGAACCATCCGGCGATCGTGGCCGTCTACGACACCGGCGAGGCGGAAACCGACGCGGGACCGCTGCCGTACATCGTGATGGAGTACGTCGACGGCGACACGTTACGGGACATCGTGCGCGGCGAGGGCCCGATGGCGCCGCGCCGGGCGATGGAAGTCATTTCGGACGTGTGCGCGGCGCTCGACTTCAGCCACCGCAACGGCATCGTGCACCGTGACGTGAAGCCCGCCAACGTGATGATCAACCGTGCGGGCGCGGTGAAGGTGATGGACTTCGGCATCGCGCGGGCGATCTCCGACGCGTCCAGCCCCATGACGCAGACGGCCGCCGTCATCGGCACCGCCCAGTACCTCTCGCCCGAGCAGGCGCGCGGCGAGCAGGTCGACGCCCGGTCGGACGTGTACTCGCTCGGTTGCGTGCTGTTCGAGATCCTCACCGGCGAACCCCCGTTCAAGGGTGATTCCCCGGTCGCGGTCGCCTACCAGCACGTGCGGGAGGACCCGCAGACGCCGTCCGTGGTCAACCCGGACATTCCGCGCGAGCTCGACTCGGTGATCCTCAAGGCGATGAGCAAGAACCCCGCCAACCGCTACCAGACCGCCGCGGACATGCGCAGCGACCTGGTCCGGGTTCTCGGCGGGCAGCGCCCCAGCGCGCCGATGGTCATGAGCGACGAGGACCGCACCACGATCCTCGGTGCCGTCGACTCCGGCGCCGGAAACTACCGGCGTCCGCAGACCGCCACCCAGGCGACGGCGACGAAGACGGACGGCGGCGAACCCGACAAGAAGAAGAACCCGATGCGGCTGGCACTGATGGCGCTGGGCGCCCTCATCGTCGTCGGCATCGTCGGCGCGTTCCTGTGGTCCGTGGGCCCGGGCTCGAAGGCTGATCAGGTGACCATGCCGGACGTCACGAACCAGGCGGCCGACGACGCCGAGACCACGCTGCAGAACCTCGGCTTCCGCGTCTCCCGGCAGCAGAAACCCGACGCCGTCGTGGCGACCGGCAACGTCATCACCACCCGGCCCGTCGGCGGCGTGCAGGTGGACGAGGGCAGCACGATCACCCTCGAGGTGTCGTCGGGCCCCGAACAGGTGAAGGTCCCGCGGCTCGCGGGTCTGACCCAGCAGGAAGCCCAGCAGGAACTGAACGCGGTCGGTCTGCGGCTCGACACCGCCGTCGCCCGCGCACCGTCCGACGCCTCCGACGTCGACAAGGTGATCCAGCAGAACCCGTCCTCCGGCGCGAGCATCTCCCTCGACTCCGAGGTCGCCGTCACGCTGGGCACCGGACCCGAGCAGATCCGCATCCCCGACGTCACCGGCCAGAAGGTCGAGGTCGCGCAGGCGAACATCGAGGGCGCCGGCTTCAAGGTGCAGATCCAGAACATCGATTCCGGTGTGCCCAAGGGGCAGGTCGTCTCCACCGATCCCGTCGGCGGCTCCACCGCCGCCAAGGGCGACACCATCCAGATCCGGGTGTCGAACGGCAACAACATCGAGATGCCCGACCTGACGGGCAAGACGGTGTCGCAGGCACTCGCAGAGCTGCGCAGCGCCGGCTGGAGCGGGTCGTCGGCCTCGCTGAATCAGACGCAGACGTCCACGCTGGACCCGGAGATGGTCGGCAAGATCATCAGCCAGGAACAGCCGCCGGGATCGGAAATCACCAAGAACGCTGTCGTCTCGGTCGGTGTCGGCGCGCTCGGCATCCCGCGGTAGGCGGCTCCGCCGCCCGTGCGCCTTTCTGGTAGCTACAGCAACCAGAAAGGCGCACGGGCGCTACGCGCCCAATGCCTGCGCGACCTCGGCTTCGAGGGTGGCGACGAGGGATTCCTTGGGGGCGTCGCCGCAGACGGTGAGCCAGTTGGCAAGCATCCGGTGCCCGCCCTCGGTGAGCACCGACTCCGGGTGGAACTGGACGCCGTGGATCGGCAGTTCCCGGTGCCGCATCGCCATGACGATGCCGCTGTCGGTGTGCGCGGTGACCTCGAGTTCGTCCGGGATGGTGTCTTCCAGGACGGTCAGCGAGTGATAGCGCGTGGCGGTGAACGGGTCGGGCAGACCCGCGAGAACACCCTCGCCGGTGTGGTGGACGATGCTGGTCTTGCCGTGCAGGAGTTCGGGCGCCCTGTCGACGGTCGCGCCGAACGCGGCGCCGATCGCCTGGTGTCCGAGGCACACCCCGAGTAGCGGCGTGCCGGCCGCGGCGCATGCCGTGACCAGGTCCATCGTCGCTCCGGCGCGCTGCGGTGTGCCGGGGCCGGGGCTCAGGAGAATGCCGTCGAACTCGGCCGCTGCGGCCGCGATCGCGTCGGGCCCGGTGAGGTTCGGATCGTCGTTGCGCCAGACCACTGCCCGGGTTCCCAGCTGTCCGAGGTACTGGACCAGGTTGAACACGAAGCTGTCGTAGTTGTCGACGACGAGAATCCTCATGGGAGCAGGGTATTCTGCTCGCCCCGAGCCCCGCACGGCCGGGGACCGTTCACGTCAGTGGCCCGCGTACCCGGGCACGGACAATTGGCCGGACGCGGCCTCCGAGTAGCCGAGGCCGAATCGCGTCGCGTACTGCTTGAACACCCGGATTCCGGGTTCGTTGGCGAGTGCCGCCTCCAGTCGCGCCGGATCCCCGATCGCCGACATCACGTACGGCGGGCTGTAGGTGCGGCCGTGCAGCAGCAGCGTGTTGCCGATGCAGCGCGGCGCGGACGTGTTGACGATCCGCTGGTCCTGCATGCCGACGGCCTCGGCGCCGCCCACCCACAGCGCGTTCAGCACACTCTGGACGTCCTGCTGGTGGACGACGAGATCGTCCGGCGACGCGTCGACGGGGTACTTGCCGTCCGCGTCGCGGGGGGCGTCGGTGAGTGTGACGGTGACACCGGGGCCGGTCATCGGTGTGAGTCCGGCATCGGTGGCGAGCGCTTTGCTGTCGGCGAGCGCCTGCGCGACGCCACTGTCGGACGCCGCCGCGTCCTGCTGCAGCGACTCCACCTGCGCCGCCAGGTTGTCGCGGGTCTCGGCCACCTGATCGGTCTCGGACTGTGCGTTCCGCACGAGGTCGGACAACCGGGTGGAATCACCGGCACGAATCTCGTTGCCGTGCGACACCTGGCGGGTGGTGGCCACCAGCAGGCCGGCCACGAGACACACCACCAGCACCGCGATCCGCCAGAAGATCGACCTGGTCACCGGTGTTTCCGTCCCCTCGTCCTCGCCGCGCGAATCGCGGCTACGTTAGCGTGTACACACGCAGGTATTTCCGAATCTACCTGCCCACATTCCCGCAGAGCCGCACGAACGAGGACGTCATGCCGAAGTCGAAGGTCCGAAAGAAGACCGATTACACCATCAACCCTGCGAGCCGCACCCCGGTGAAGGTGAAGGCAGGCCCCTCGAGCACCCTGTACGTCTCGGTGATGCTCGGGTTCATGCTGGTCGGCCTGGTGTGGCTGCTCGTCTACTACCTGGCCGCCGACCAGCTCGAGTGGATGAACAACCTCGGTGCCTACAACTTCCTCATCGGATTCGGCTTCATGGTGGTCGGGCTGATCATGACAATGCGCTGGCGTTGACGATCACAATTACACGTATGTCATTCATCCCCAATGTGGACAACGCCTGTGGATAGCCGCAGGTCGAGTGCCGATGTCTGCTGACGAGGCACCGCTGGAGTGGTCGACGCCGCTCGGTGCGGTGATCGCTCTGGCCGCGGGCGGGCTCGTGTTGGGGGTCGCGGGACTGTCGGTGTCGATCGAGCCGGCGGGCCGTGTCCTCGTATGCGTCGCCGCCCTCGGGCTGCTGCTGACCGCCGCGTCGGCGCTCCGGCAGCGCCCGCGCCTGGCCGTCGACAAGGAGGGCGGCGGCATCGTGGTGCACCGGCTGACGGGCCGCCACGGGTACACCCGTTCGCAGATCGACCGGGCGCGTCTGGTGCGGTACCCACGGCTGGGCCGTCGGGTGCCGATGCTCGAGATCGACGTCCGCACCGAGGACGGCACCGAACGCCTCCTGATCTTCGGCCGCTGGGATCTCGGCACCAATCCGGAGGACGTGTTCGATGCCCTCGCGGTGCACCGTCTGGTGGGCCGGGGTCAGTAGCCGAAGCTCGCGCGGAGCTGCAGGGTGCGCACCGCGATGACGGCGAGCGGCACCAGCACCACGACGCCGAGGCAGACCCAGCCGACGGTGACGGCCTTCTCCCGGTTGTTCCCGGCGCCCAGCAGCTGAGGCCCGTAGAGGATCGCCGCAGTGGCCGCGGCTCCGGCGACCAGGCCGCCGAGATGCCCCCACAGTGAGATGCCGGGGATGGTGATGCTGATGATCACGTTGATGGCGATCACCGAGATCACCGGCGCCGGACTGCGTCGCAGCCTCAGGAGGATGACCGCCTGCGCGCCCATCAGCCCGAAGACGGCGCCCGACGCACCCGCGGTGACCGCGTGCAGCTGGAACAGCATCACCGCGGCGGAACCGCCGAGGATCGACGCGAAGTACACGAAGGCGTAGCGGGCGCGGCCGAGGACCAGTTCGGTGTCGCGGCCGATGATCCACAGCGCGAACATGTTGACGGCCAGGTGGATGAGACCGAAGTGCAGGAATCCGCTGCCGATCACGCGGACGAACTGACCGTCCACGACAGCGGGTGGGAACAGCGCCCAGTCGGCGAAGAGCGTCGATCCCGCCTGGTTCTGCATGATGCTGCGGGACTGCGCCGCGGTGATCAGGAAGATGCCGACGTTCGCGGCCATCAGGATGTACGTCACCAGCGGCACCGCACGCTGCGTGGTCACGGCGCCTGCGACGTTGCGGACCGCGCGGACGTCACGCTGCCCGGCGGCGACACAGTCGACGCACTGGTAGCCGACTGCGGCTTCACGCAGGCATTCGGGACACGCGGGGCGACCGCACCGATTGCACGACAGTGCAGTGGGGCGATCGGGGTGGCGGACGCACCGCGGCTGGGGCGGAGTGCCCTCGTTCGCGGCACCGCCCCAGCCGGGGTTGGTCATGTGCTGCGGTTCCCTACGCGATGGTGACGCTGTTGATCACGACCGGCTCGAGCGGACGGTCCGCGCGATCGGTGGCCGTGGTCGAGATGGCGTCGACGACCTTCTTCGACTCCTCGTCGACGACCTCACCGAAGATGGTGTGGCGACGGTTGAGGTGCGGCGTCGGGCCGGTGGTGATGAAGAACTGCGAACCGTTGGTTCCCGGGCCCGCGTTGGCCATGGCCAGGATGTAGGCGCGGTCGAACTGCAGTTCCGGGTGGAACTCGTCGCCGAACTTGTAGCCCGGGCCGCCGGCGCCGGTGCCGGTGGGGTCGCCACCCTGGATCATGAATCCGTCGATGACGCGGTGGAAGACGGCGCCGTCGTAGAACGGTCCGGAGTCGGTGCCACCGGCGTTGGCGGTGCTGTAGTCCTTCGAACCGTCGGCCAGGCCGACGAAGTTCTCGACGGTCTTGGGCGCGTGGTTGCCGAACAGCGCGATCTTGATGTCGCCGCGGTTGGTGTGCAGCGTTGCGGTTGCGGTCTGATGAGGTGAAGTCACACCACCATGTTGCCATTGTGCGGTTCCGCGTGGTTCCGCCGCCGTGACTCGAGTACTTCGGATCGGTTCGTGCCGCCGGTTCTTGTGACAAAGTGGGGTCATGACACGAGCGACGGAGTCCCTCACGCACCTGCTTCCGACCGAACGCGCCGAGCACCTGCAGGAGCAGGTGTCCGAACGAGTCGAGACCGCGCTGGCCCACGTCGAGGATTCGGCTGTTCGGGTCAAGGAATCCGAGGCTGTCGATCAGGCCCTGCGCTGCGCGCGCTCGGCTGCGCTCGCCGCGGCCCGCGGCGCCGGGCAGGTCAGTGTGTTCCTCGGCAGGCAGGGGGCGTCGCTGGCGAAGAAGGGGTACGAACGCGCCCGGACCGCACCGGTGAAAGAGGTCGCCCAGGACGTCATTCGTCCCCTCACCTCGACTGTTGCGCCGGTCGAGGAGAAGAAGTCGCGGAAGGGCCGTCGCGTCGCGATCATCGTGCTGATCGGTGCCGCTGTCGCCGGGGGCGCGGTGTTCTTCAAGAGCCGCCGCCGGGAGCAGCCGCGGGTGGCGTCCGCTCCCCCGAACCTGAGCGATATCGACAGCGCGGACACGCAGGAGGCCACGCCGCCGACGGCGACGAAGCCCCTCGCGGCCAACTGATCCGTCCTCCCCGACCGGCAGGGCGCGCGCTCGTGCGGTGTCGTCTGGCGTGCGGTCATGTCTTCGTTTCACGGCTTGTACCAGGGGTATCCCGCTGGTAGATGCGCACCAGCGCGAGGATCCGTTCCGAGGAGCAGACATGGCCGCCACACGTATCGCCCACCGCATCGCCGTCGTCGCGTTTCCGCTCGCCGCCACCGCGGCCCTGCTCACGGCCGGGCCCGCCGGCGCCGACCCACCCCACCCCTTCGGCGGACCGGCCCTCACCATCGGATGTCCGAACCAGGGCAGTCTGATGTCGTTGACGGCGCTCACCGGGCAGTCCGGACCGGAGGCGGTCCCGCCGATCGCCGACGGCGACATCCGGTTCGAGTCGCACCCCGCCGCGCCACCGATCCCGGCGGCCGCGCAGGTCACCGTCGCCTGGGTCAACACCGACAGCGGACGTTCGGGGATCGTGAACCTCGGCGGCGTCTACCCGTTCCTGTCCGCGACGGTGAACACCGGCGTCGGGAACGTGGTGGCCACGGCGTTCGGGTCGATCAACTTCGGCAGCAGCCCGATCTGCCAGGCGAACCCGGCCATCGGAACGTTCATTGCGTGAATTCGGCTGTGTGGCAGCCGAACCGGCGACGGTAATCGCCGGGCGCGAGGCCGACCACCCGGTTGAAGTGGTGGCGCAGCAGCGCACCGGAACCGAATCCGGTGCGTCTCGAGATCGCCTCGAGACCGAGGTCGGTGCCCTCGAGTAGCTGCCGCGCGTAGAGCACGCGCTGCGTCGTCAGCCACTTCACCGGGGTGGTGCCCGTCTCGGCCGCGAACTTGCGCGCGAACGTCCGCGTCGACATGGACGAGCGGGCCGCGAGCTCGTCGATCGTGTGCGGCAACTCGAGGTTTTCGCTCATCCACGCCATCGTTTCGCTCAGGCTGTCCGACGTGCACGCGACCACCGGCTGCTCGATGAACTGCCGCTGCCCGCCGTCGCGTTGTGGCGGCACGACCATCCGGCGGGCGATCGTGTTGGCCACCGTGGAACCGAGCTCCCGGCGCACCACGTGCAGGCAGGCGTCGATGCCCGCCGCGGTGCCTGCGCTGGTGACGAGGTTGCCCTCGTCGACGAACAGGACGTCGGGGTCGACCACCGCGGTCGGGAACCGGGCGGCCAGTTCCTCGACGTACCCCCAGTGAGTGGTGCACTTGCGCCCGTCCAGCAGTCCCGCCTCGCCGAGCAGGAACGCACCGGAGCACAGGCTGAGGACCGTGGCACCGGCCTCCGCGGCCGCGCGCACGGCGTCGAGCGCCTCGTCCGGAAAGCCGGACTGCGCCCCCGGCGGCGGGACCACGACGAGATCCGCGTCGCGCAGCGAGTCCAGCCCGTACTCGGCGGAGAGCGTCAGCCCCGGGGTGATCGATGCGAGTGGTTCGCCGGGGCAGATCCCGCAGATCCGGAAATCGAATGCCGGCACCCCGTGTTCGGTGCGGTCGATTCCGAACACCTCGCAGACCACACCGAACTCGAACATCGACACCCGGTCGAGGAGGAGTGTCGCGACCTTGGAGATCATGCCCCCAGTCTAGTTGGCGATATCTTGCCGGACCATGTCGAAACGGTCAGTCATTCGCGGACTGCGCCGCAGATCGACACGAGCGCGCGGGCCAGCGTCGCCTGATGCAGTGCGTCGAGGCGCTGTTCGGCCGCCACCGCGACCGCGGCGTCGACGAGAGCGGGCACGCAGCCCGGACCCGCGAGCAGATCCTCCTGCTCACGCAACTGCAGGAGGATGTCCGTGTTCTGGCGGTCGATGATGGGACGGACCTGCGTCAGGTCGGGCCGGACGGTCGGCGCCGCGCCCGGCGCGACACTCCACCAGGAGAACAGCGCGCGCTGCACAACCTTGTTGGCCTCGATCTGATCCCGGAAGATCTGCTGCACCCGCGGCGCGCTGAGGCCCTCGTCGGCGGCCTGGGTGGCGACCGCGCCCAGCACCTGCGCCTCGCGCGCGGGATCGTCGATCGGCGACGGCGTGCCCCACTTGGCGGCCGCGACCGTGTCCGCCGTGGCGAGGCGCAGCGACACCGCCAGGGCGATCGGTTGCAGCGGGCGGGTCTGCGCATTCGCGGGCGCGGCACCGGCCGCCGTCAGCATTCCGAGCATCGCCGCGGCCAGGACCGCTCGGCGGGCGAGTGCGGGCCGGGCCGTCGTCATGGTGCGAGTGTAGGGCCGGTCAGTCGTCCAGACCGGCGACTCCGCGTTTCCAGTAGCCCGTGAACAGCGACTCCATCCGGTCCTTGCTCCACGCGCGCAACGGCTTGATGTCGTTCGCCTCGCCGGCCGCGAACAGGAACGTGCGGCCGTCGGGCAGCGCGAGCGACTGCACCGTCGACGCCAGTGTGGACTCGCTGCCGTCGCGAACGAGCCACGTCACGTCCACGTCGTCGCGCGCGGCCAGCGGGTAGCCGTGCTCGACGGCGTCGTCGGTCTCGATCACGACGTGCGCCGACACTTCGGCCGGGGATTCGTCGAGCCACCGCGCGACCGCGGGAAGCGCGGTGGAATCGACGGCGAAGACGTAGTGGTCGAAGTTGTGGGCGAACGCCTTCGCGCCGGGCGGGCCGGCGATTGTCACGTCGTCGCCGATCTCGACCGTCGTCGCCCAGGACGACGCGAGCCCGCCCTCGTGCAGCACGAAGTCCAGGTCGAGTTCGCGGGCGTCGGCGTCGTAGCGCCGGACGGTGTACTTCCGGCTGGTCGGGAGCGGTCGCGGCCAGTCGAGCATCATCGCGTCGTTCGCGACCGGGATGCGGCGGGTGCCGTCCGCATCGGGGAACACGATCTTCACGTGATCGTCGGCCTGATAGGTGTGGAACCCGTCCAGTCCGGGACCACCGATCGTCAGGCGCACCATGCGGGGCGTGAGGTACTCGCGCGCTCGGACCGTGACCGTGCGGACTCCGATCGGGTAACCGATGCGCGCGGTTCCCTCCCCCGTCCGGTGGTGCGACGCCACGCGGCTGCGCGGATCGAGACGGTCACGGGCTGCGGGATCGAGGGCGGTCATGAAGTAAGGGTAACCTCACTCGTAATGGGGTCCACACAGCAGTGTGCCCCGGACTCTTCCGAATCCGGGGCACACCGTTACTTCTTTCAACTTGTGGAGCCTAGGAGATTCGAACTCCTGACATCTGCCTTGCAAAGGCAGCGCTCTACCAACTGAGCTAAGGCCCCGTTACCTCGTGCCACACCTCGTTGCCGCGGAGCAACTTGGTCAGTCCGATTGCCACCAGCACTCCGGCTCCCACGAACAGGAGGACCTTCATGCGACTGACCTTTCACCGGCACCAGGAGTGGGCCTAGGAGGACTTGAACCTCCGACCTCTTCGTTATCAGCGAAGCGCTCTAACCGCCTGAGCTATAGGCCCCTGAAGTCCGGAAACTCATCTCGCACAGTTCCCTGAACCGAGTCGGAAGATTACCCCACCGGACCGGCAACTACCAAAACCGGTCCGGCGAGACGCTCTTTTCCCAGCTCAGTCCCTATCGGTTTTCGCGTTCAGTCCCGGTCCGCGAGCGTCACTTCGACGCCCCCGACGAGGTCCGAACACAGGTTGTAGATGAACGCGCCGATCGTCGCCAGCGCGGTGAAGAGCACCATGTTGGCGAGACCGATGACGGCGGCGTATCCGAAGACCTGCCCGGCCGTCACGAGCCCGTCAGAGCTCGACTCCGCGACGATATCGGTGAACGCGTTGTTCAACCGGTCCCACACGCCCATCCCGTCCAGGACGACGTACAGCAGACCGACGGCCACCATCCACACGAAGAACAGCGACACCGAGATCACGGACGAGATCTTCAGCGTCGACCACGGGTCGATCTTGCGGACCTGCACCGACGCGCGGAGGGCCTCACCCTCCTCGACCCGCTGCGGGGCCACGGCGATCTTCGGCTGCTGACCTGTGGCCGCCGCCCCCGGCAGGGGGTGCTTGGCCTCGGACAGGTCCGGCATGTCCTTGGGGAGGACGTCCCGGTTGATGTGCCGGGTGGGTCCGTCGATCGCGGACGCCTTCGCCTTCGCGGCCTCCCGCTGCGTCACGGCCCCCGCCGCGGCTGCGCCGGACACCGCACCGACCGCCGCGGTGGCAGCCGTCGAGGACGCTGCGCGATTGGTCTCCTGCTTCTGCGCGGGCTGACCCTTGGCGGGTGCGGACGAGTTCGCTGCCGGCGACTTCTGCGTGGGCACCGCCTGGGTGGGCACGGCCTGGGTGGGAGCACCCGGGTTCTGTCCGCCCTGCGGTCGCTGCCCCTGGGGTGCACCCTCGGGCTGCGACTTCTGCGGCGAGGTGGTCTGCGAACCGCCCGGGGCCTTCGCTGCCGCGGCACCCGCGGCCGCCGTTCCCGCACCGTTGGCCGGGTTCGGCTGCCCCTCCGGGCGCGAGGCCTGCTTGGCTCCCGCCCCGCCCTGCAGGGGCCGCTTCAGGTTGGTCTGCGGCTCACGCTGCATTCCCCGCTGCCACGGCGGTGCCTGATTTCCCCGGATGGACTCGGTGGGCACACCACCCGCGGGAGCCCGGTTACCGGGGGCCTGCTGGTTCGGAGCCTGACCCTGCTGCGGTGGCACGGACCGGCCCTGCGGGGTCTGTGTACGCGGACCCTGATGCTGGGGCGACGACGGAGACCGGGTCGGATCGGCCGGGGCCTGCCGATCCGGTCTCGCATCGGGAGCACCGCCCGGCCGGGCAGCCGGCCCCGCCTGAGCGGGGCCACGACCGGCTGACGCCTGCGGCCCCTGCGGCGCGGAACCCTGCTGCGGGTTCGGTCGCGCCGACCCGTTCTCGGGAGTCCGGGAGGCCTGCTGGTCGGGTCGCGCCTGATTGGCGGAACCCGGGTTCTGCCGGTCACTGCCTGGCTGGTTGGGAGTGCTCACTAGGACTCCTTAGCTCCTTTGCCGCTGCTCTCGGCGTTGTCGTCGGTCTCGTCGGGTTCGTCGGCATTGCGCGCGATCGCGAGCAGGGTGTCGCCTTCCCCGAGGTTCATCAAACGAACACCCTTCGTCTGCCGACCCGCCTTGCGGACCTGCTTGGCGGCGGTGCGGATGACCCCACCGCCCGACGTGATCGCGTAGAGCTCGTCGTCGTCGTTCACGATGAGCGCTCCGACCAGGGTGCCACGTTTCTTGTCGTATTGAATCGTGAGTACACCCTTTCCGCCGCGTCCCTGGACCGGGTAGTCCTCCATGCCGGTGCGCTTCGAGTAGCCGCCCGACGTCGCCACCAGCAGGTAGGTCCCCTCGCGCACCACGTTGAGCGACAGCAGTTCGTCGTCGCCGTTGAATCGCATGCCCTGGACGCCGGACGTGGCGCGTCCCATCGGGCGCAGCGCCTCGTCGGTGGCGGAGAAGCGGATCGACTGTCCCTGCGCGGAGACGAGCAGCAGGTCGTCGTCGGAGGAGCAGAGGACCGCGCCGACCAGTTCGTCCTCGCCGCGCAGGTTGATCGCGACGATGCCGCCGCTGCGGTTCGAGTCGAAGTCGGTGAGCTTGGACTTCTTCACCAGACCGTTGCGGGTGGCGAGAACCAGGTAGGGCGCGTCCTCGTACGTCTTGATCTGGATGACGCTCTGGATGCGCTCGTCGGGCTGGAACGCGAGCAGGTTGGCGACGTGCTGTCCGCGGGCCGTGCGGCTCGCCTCCGGCAGCTCGTACGCCTTGGCCCGGTACACGCGGCCCTTCGTGGTGAAGAACAGCAGCCAGTCGTGGGTGGAGCTGACGAAGAAGTGCGAGACGATGTCGTCCTGCTTCAGCCCGGCGCCCTGCACACCCTTGCCGCCGCGCTTCTGCGAGCGGTACAGGTCGGTCTTGGTGCGCTTGGCGTACCCGGTCTCGGTGATCGTGACGACGACGTCCTCGCGGGCGATCAGATCCTCGTCGGCCACGTCACCGTCGGCCGCGATGATGCGGGTCCGGCGGTCGTCGCCGTGCTTGTCGACGATCTCCTTCAGCTCGTCCCGGACGATCCCGCGCTGACGCTCGGGCTTCTCGAGGATGTCCTTGAGGTCGGCGATCTCCCGCTCGATCTCGGCGAGTTCGTCGATGATCTTCTGACGCTCGAGGGCGGCGAGGCGGCGCAGCTGCATCGCGAGGATCGCATCGGCCTGGATCTCGTCGACGGTGAGCAGCTCGATCAGGCCTGCCCGCGCGATGTCCACGGTCTGCGACGCCCGGATGAGCGCGATGACCTCGTCGAGGGCGTCGAGGGCCTTCACCAGTCCGCGCAGGATGTGAGCGCGTTCCTCGGCCTTGCGGAGCAGGTACTCGGTGCGCCTGCGGATGACCTCGACCTGGTGGGCGACGTACAGGCGGATCATCTGGTCGAGGCGCAGGGTGCGCGGCACGCCGTCGACGATGGACAGCATGTTGCAGCCGAAGCTGGTCTGCAGCTGGGTGTGCTTGTACAGGTTGTTGAGCACGACCTTCGCGACCGCGTCACGCTTGACGGTGACGACGATGCGCATACCCGCGCGGTCCGAGGACTCGTCGTGGATGTCGGAGATGCCGGCGATCTTCGCGTCGCGCACCTGCTCGGCGATCGACGTGATCAGGTTGTCGGGGTTCACCTGGTAGGGCAGTTCGGTGATGACGATCGTGGTGCGCCCCTTGGCGTCCTCCTCGATCTCCACCACACCGCGCATGCGGACCGAACCGCGACCGGTGGTGTAGGCGTCGTGGATGCCCTGGCCGCCGACGATCAGGCCGTGCGTCGGGAAGTCGGGACCCTTGACGCGTTCCATGACCGCCGTGAGGGTGGACTCCTCGTCCGCTTCCCAGTTCTCCAGGGCCCAGTAGATGGCCTCGGCGACCTCGCGCAGGTTGTGCGGCGGGATGTTGGTGGCCATACCGACGGCGATGCCGCCGGAACCATTGATCAACAGGTTGGGGATACGGCTGGGGAGAACTGACGGTTCCTGTGTACGACCGTCGTAGTTCGGGGTGAAGTCGACCGTCTCGTGGTCGATCTCCCGGAGCATTTCCATCGCCAGCGGAGTCAGCCGGCACTCGGTGTACCGCATCGCGGCCGCGCCGTCGTTGCCGCGGGAACCGAAGTTGCCCTGGCCGTCGACGAGCGGGTACCGCAGCGACCACGGCTGGGCCATGCGGACGAGCGTGTCGTAGATCGAGGCGTCGCCGTGCGGGTGGTAGTTACCCATCGTCTCGGCGACCGGTCGCGCAGACTTCACATAACCGCGATCGGGCCGGTACCCGTTGTCGTACATCGCGTACAGAACGCGGCGGTGCACCGGCTTGAGGCCGTCCCGCACGTCGGGCAGCGCACGGCCCACGATCACGCTCATCGCGTAATCGATGTAGCTGCTCTGCATCTCCTGCTGAATGTCGACGGGCTCGATGCGGTCGTGCCCCGGTCCCTCCGGCGGCAACGTTGTGTCGGTCATGAGCTCCTTCTTCTACTCGGCTTGACGTCTCCTCGCGGACTCGCGGTCCAGCACGACGTCGCGCAACCACCCGAGTCTATAGGTGCAGGTCAGCTATGAGGGTGAAGGACTCGGGTGCGCCCGGGAATCGGTGCCGCAGGAGTCGCCCGATCTACTGGAGTTCGAGCTCCCTGCCCTGCGTTTCGGCGGCGAGGGATTCGGCGGCGAGCATGTCGGCCTCGAGTTCGAGCTCGGCGGCGACGCGGTCGGGCGCCATCAGCAGGGCGGTGATCGGGATGGTGACCACCAGCATGCCCAGCACGAAGACGGGGAACAGGATCGAGAACACCTCGAGGCCGTCCGGACGCGCCACGGCCTGGTCGACGGCAGCGCTCAGCCCGAACACGCCGGTGTAGTGCATGGCCACCAGTCCGGCGGCCACGACCACCGACGCCACCAGCCGCAGCGTGCGCGACTCGAGGGCCGAGATGGACCACATGATTCCGGCGCCGACGCCGAGGCCGATCACCGCCGACGCCGAGGTCAGCAGGACGTCGGAGTTCACCGAACCCTGGATCTCGAGGGATGCGACGATCGCGAGGTCCATTCCGGTGAACCCGATGCCGAGGAGCACCGCACCACCTGCGAGGCGGCCGATCTCCACCGTTGCACTCGGCAGCCGGTGCTTCGTCGGCGGCGGGCTGATGATCAGCAACGCGACCGCGGCGGCCGCGACGGGCACGACGAACGAGATCACGATCCACAGGACGTCGTAGCGCACCACGCTGCCGTAGACCTCGAACCCGACCATCGCGATGTAGTGCGGCAGCCACGCGCCGATACCGCCGATGGACAGTGCGCCCCAGGCCAGCCACAGGTACCGCTGCCTCGGGTTCGGCGCGGTCACCGCCTTGCGGGCGCTGGCGATACCGACGAAGACGCCGATGAACGACGTGACCGCGGCGAGGCCGATGATCCACGTGCCCATGGAGAAGTGCTGCAACTCGTCCGACATGTTTCGAATCCTCAGTACGCGGCCGTGTGGAGCTTGGTCAGTGCGTATTCGGTGATCGCGACCAGGGCGCGTTTCGCCGATTCCCGGTCACGCGCGTCGATCGGGATGATCGGCACGTCCTCGGAGATCGCGAGGGCCGCCCGAATGTCCTCGATCGGATAACGGGGGGCGTCGTCGAACTCGTTGATCGCGACGAGGAACGGCAGCTGCCGGGCCTCGAAGAAGTCGACCGCCGCGAAACTCTCGTCCAGCCGGCGGGTGTCGATCAGGACGATCGCGCCGATCGCACCGCGGATCAGGTCGTCCCACATGAACCAGAACCGGTGCTGACCGGGCGTGCCGAACAGGTACAGCACCAGGTCGTCGGCCAGGCTGATGCGACCGAAGTCCATGGCGACGGTGGTCGTGCCCTTCTGCGGTGTCGCAGCCAGGTTGTCGACGCCGTCGCTGGCGTTGGTCACGAGCGCCTCGGTGCGCAGCGGGACGATCTCGGAGACCGCCCCCACCAGCGTGGTCTTGCCGACGCCGAACCCGCCGGCGATCACGATCTTGGTCGAGGTCACCCGATTGCGGGGATCAGATTTCGCGAAGTCCACTGAGGACCCTTTCGATGAGTTCACGACGTTCGGAGTCGGTCGAGTCTTCCTTCAGGGTGGCCAGGATCTGAAGATGACCGGCCTCGACCAGGTCGGCGACGAGGACGCGTGCCACTCCGAGGGGCACACCCACCCGGGCGGCGATCTCGGCGACCGAAGGCGACTGCTGGCACAACGCGACGATGGCCGCGTTGACGTCGTCGAGTTCCCACTGCCGGTCCACCGACTGCGGCAGTGCCTGAATCAACGCTTCGAGCGCGAGCTCGACCGCGGGCCGGGTCCGGCCCGACGTCAGCGAGTACGGGCGCACGATGTTCGGGCCCCGCTGCTCCGAGTGGTGGTCGTTCATGGGCATGGGCTGGTCAGAGGCCCTGCGGGGTGCGGGCCGTGGCCTGCACCGATGCGCCGACGCGGTCGACCAGGATCGCCATCTCGTAGCCGACCTGCCCGATGTCGCACTCGGCGTCCGTGAGCGTCGCGAGGTGCGAGCCGTCGCCGACGCTCATGAGCAGCAGGTACCCGTGCTGCATCTCGACCACCGACTGCAGCACGCCGCCGCCCTCGAAGAGCCGGGACACGCCGGCCGACAGGCTTGCGAGCCCCGACGTGACCGCGGCCAGCTGCTCGGCCCGGTCGATCGGGAGGTGGGCGCTGGCCGCCATCAGGAGACCGTCCGCGGACACCAGCACGGCGTGCGAGACACCGGGGACGTCACTGGCGAAGTTCGACACCAACCAGTCGAGAGGTCGCGTGACGTCGGATCCATGAGCGGTGTTCATCGGTCTCCTTCAATGCTGTTACGTTCCGCGAGCCTCGTGGCCCTGCCGTTTCGGACGCCCTGCTGGTGACGACTGAGATTGGCGCGAATCGTCTCGGGGTCGCGCACCCGGCGCAGGGTCCCCGTATTGTGCGCGCCTTCGACCGTGCCGGGAACCAGCCGGTCACCGGGGCGCCGCTTCGGCAGTCCGATCTCCGGGTCGACCTCGACGGGGGTCTCGCTGATCCGTTCCGCGGCGGACCATCCGGCGTCGCCGGCGGAGTGCCAGACGCCGGGTGCGCCCTCGGCGCCGGTCGGATCGGTCAGCCAGTCGGACACCATGTCGGAGAAAATCGGGGTGCCGCCGCCGGGCCGCGGGGTCGCCGCGGCCGGGGGCGGATCGATCCGCGACTGGAAGAACGACGCGGTCTTCGCCGAGTTGGTGCGGTAGCGGTGCCGGACCGGTGCCTGGTCGTCGCCGTTCGACAACAGGGGCGCCGGTTGTTCCGCGGTCCGCGCCTCGATGCGGTTCTCGCTGCGGGGTGCGTGCGGTGCGTGCTGCGGCTGCGATTCCGCCGGCGCCGTCTCCGGCCGCGATGCCGGGGTCGCCGCCTGCGGCCGCCGCACGGGCAGCTTCGGCATCGCTCCGGATCCGCGGACGTTGACGGTGTCCTGGGACTGCGCGGCCGGGGCAGCGGCCGACGATCCCGCGCCGGCCGCGATGCCGCTGGCACCGGGCTGCCGTCGGGGCAGGCTGGTGCCCGACGCCGTCGTCACCGCACCCGCGGGAGCCGGGCTCGGCGCCGGCGGAGGCGTCGACGGGGTGCGGGTCGGCAATCCGTTGCGGGTCGCYGGCAACTGCGGGGTGTCCTTGCGCGGCGCCGGGGCCGCGGGCGCCGGGATGGCGGTCCGAACCGGTGCCGCGGGAATCTTCCGCTGCGATCCCGTGTCCTGCCGCGCCGCCTGCGACACGATCAGCGCGTTCGGGATGTGGATGCTCACGGTCACACCCGGGTTGCGGGCGGTGTCGAACGTCGACCGCAGGCGCACGGTCAGACCGTGACGCTTCGCGAGCCGGCTCACGACGAACAGGCCCATGTGGCGGGCGGTCTCGGGACCGACCTCGCCACCCGACGCCAGGCGTTCGTTGACGGCGCGCATGTCGTCGGCGGGGATACCGATGCCGCGGTCCGCGATCTCGAGCAGCACTCCACCGTCGACGGCGCGAGCGAAGCTGAACGTCACCGCCGTGTCCGGCGGCGAGGCGCGCAGCGCGTTGTCGACGAGTTCGGCGAGCAGGTGCACGACGTCGGTGACGACGGTGCCGCTGAGCGCACCTTCGGGGGTCGCACCCATCTGGACCCGCTGGTAGTCCTCGACCTCGGAGATCGCGGCGCGCAGCACGTCACCGAGCGGGATCGGCGCCGCCTGGGACCGACGCACGCGGGTGCCGGCCAGAATCAGCAGGTTCTCGCCGTTCCGGCGCATACGCGCGGCCAGGTGGTCCAGCCGGAACAGGCTCTCGAGGCGCTTCGGGTCCTTCTCCTCGAACTCGAGATTCTCGATCAGGCCGAGCTGCTGGTCGACGAGCGACTTGCTTCGGCGGGCGAGCGTTTCGAACATGTCGTTGATCTGCAGACGCAGTTGCGCCTGCTCACCGGCGAGCTTGAGTGCCTGCCCGTGGATGTCGTCCACGGCGCGGGCGAGCTGCCCGATCTCCTCGGAGGAGTGCACGGCCACCGGTTCGAACGACAGCCCCCTCGGATCGTCGCTGGCCTTGATCTGCTCGATCGCGTCCGGCAGGTCGCGGCGGGCGGCCTTCAGCGCGCCGTACCGCAGTCGGCGGATCGGGCCGATCAGCGACCGCGACACGAGGAGCGCGAGAACGAGCGCGGCGAGCAGCGTTCCGAGGACGATCGCCGTGTCACGCAGCGCGGCGGACCGGGTCTCGGCGGCGCGGATCTGCACGGTGGACGCGATGTCCTTCGCCACTTCGCTGGTCAGGTCCTGGTAGATGTCGCGGCTGGCGATGAGCGAGGAACGCAGCTGCAGGATGGGCAGCACCCCGCCGCGTGCCGCGTCGGCCAGACCCCGGTCGATGAGGGCGTTGCGGTCGTTGATGTTGTTCCGCAGCGTCTGGAGGCGCTCGTCGCCCTTCGGGTAGTACCGGTCGAGGACGTCGAGGAGGCTCGATTCGGCGCCGGCGGCCGCGACGACGGCCGAGGTGGGAATGTTGCCCGTGCGGGCCTTCTCCCGTCCTTCGGGACTGGCGTACACGTCCTTCACGATCACGAGACCCATGGCCTGTTCGAACAGGCGACGCTGCGCCTGCCAGGCGTTGGTCAGCTGGTAGCCCTTGTCGACGACCTCGCTGTCCTCGATGGGGCGGACGATGTCGTCGACTTCCCGGATGAAGTCCGCGGCGAACGCGCGCTGGCGTTCCGCGAGCAGATCGGTGGCGACACCCGGGGAGTCCATCAGATTGAGGAGGGCCCGGCCGTCCGAGACGGTCTGGTTGATGGAACTCGCGACGGCGGGATCCAGTTCGGGGTTCCGGGCCTGTTCGGACACGTCGTTCATCAGGGATTCCGCGACCGCACGGTCTTCCTTGGTGAGGGTGCCCGAGGCGTAACCACTGGTCACGGTACCCATCGAGGCCTCGAGGGCCACGATGTCCGGGACGACGACGATCTGGTCGGCGGCCTCGGTGAAGTGGACGGCGTTGCTCAGCTCGCCCTGCACGCGGAGCCCGCCGAGCACCATGGCGACGGTGACGGGAACTGCGAGTACCGCAGTGACCTTCCACCGCAGGCCCCAGCCCTCGATATCCCAGAACTTTGCCCGGGGCGGCGAATCGTCGCTCATCCCACGCTTCCTTTCCAACCACTCATAGCTTGTCGCTCTGTGCTCGTGACCCCGCCCGCGAGAGGGCAGCCGTACCGGATCGGACGACACGCGTCGACAGAGGAAAGTGATCGATCAGTTGCGCTGTGCGCAGCGCTGCCCGACGCACCGATTTCCGAATGTAACGAGTTCATCACATCCCCATGGGGAACGTTCTTACCACAGAAATTCCCCGATCCTTACTTCCAAGTAACATCCGCACCACTGATCCCAGACGTTGCCGCCGCGGGGTCGATCAGCCGACCAGGCTACACAGAATCGCCGTTCACAGTCGAGGACGGAATTCTGCGTCATCCGTTCCCGCAACCGGCCCAGACGGGTGCAGCCACCGGGGTCTTCCGACCACCGGTGGCTGCACGCGATCCGTATTCTGTTGTGCCGGATACCTAGACGTCGAGGAAGCGGACGTCCTTGGCGTTACGGGTGATGAAGCTTCGCCGGGCCTCGACGTCCTCGCCCATGAGGACGCTGAACAACTCGTCGGCTGCGGCCGCGTCGTCGAGCGTCACGAGACGCAGGACACGCACGGTCGGATCCATCGTGGTCTCCCACAGTTCCTTGGCGTTCATCTCGCCGAGACCTTTGTAGCGCTGGATGCCGTCGTCCTTGTTGATCTTCTTGCCCGACTCGAGGCCGGCCTTGACGAGGGCGTCGCGCTCGCGGTCGGAGTAGGCGAACTCCGGGTCGGCGCGCTGCCACTTGAGCTTGTACAGCGGGGGCTGCGCCAGGTACACGTGGCCGTGTTCGACGAGCGGCCGCATGAAGCGGAACAGCAGCGTGAGCAGCAGCGTTGCGATGTGCTGGCCGTCGACGTCGGCGTCGGCCATCAGCACGATCTTGTGGTACCGCAGCTTCGCGATGTCGAACTCGTCGTGGATGCCGGTGCCGAACGCGGTGATGATCGACTGGACTTCGGTGTTCTTCAGCACCCGGTCGATGCGTGCCTTCTCGACGTTGATGATCTTGCCTCGCAGCGGCAGGATCGCCTGGTACATCGAGTCACGGCCGGACTTCGCGGAGCCGCCTGCGGAGTCGCCCTCCACGATGTAGATCTCGGACTTGCTCGGGTCGTTGGACCGGCAGTCGGCGAGCTTGCCCGGCAGGCCGCCGAGGTCGGTGGCGCTCTTGCGCCGAACCAGTTCGCGGGCCTTGCGGGCGGCGACGCGGGCCTGCGCCGACGACACCGCCTTGTTCACGATGGTCTTCGCGTCGGCCGGGTTCGCCTCGAACCAGTGCGACAGGTGCTCGTTGCTCGCCTTCTGCACGAACGACCGGACCTCGGTGTTGCCGAGCTTCGTCTTCGTCTGACCCTCGAACTGCGGTTCACCTACCTTGACGGAGATGATCGCCGCTAGGCCCTCACGGATGTCGTCACCGGTGAGTTTCGGGTCCTTCTCCTTGAGGAGTTTCTTGTCGAGCGCGTACTTGTTGACCGTCGCCGTCAGAGCGGACCGGAAACCCTCTTCGTGGGTGCCGCCCTCGTGGGTGTTGATGGTGTTCGCGAACGTGTGGACCGACTCCGAGTAGCCGGAGTTCCACTGCATCGCGATCTCGAGTTCGTGGCCGGTGCCCTTCGCGGTGAACCCGACGACGGAGTTGTGGATCGGCTGCTTCGTGCGGTTGATGTGCCGCACGTAGTCCTCGAGGCCGCCCGGGTAGTGGTAGACGCGGGTCTTGACCTTGTGGACGGCCGGCGCATCGGCTTCGGCGTGCTCGTCCTCGGCGGACTTCGGGGCGTCCGCGACCTGGCTGACGACCTCTTCCGTGACCTCGGCGTCGCTCACGCGCTCGTCGGTCAGGGTGATCGTCAGGCCCTTGTTGAGGAAGGCCATCTCCTGGAGGCGGCGCGCGACCGTCTCGAAGCTGTAGACCGTGGTCTCGAAGATGTTCGGGTCGGCCCAGAACGTGACCGTGGTGCCCGTCTCCTTGGTGGCCTCGCCCTTGACGAGTTCACCCGGCTTCGAGTCGGTGTAGGTCTGGTTCCAGCGGAAGCCGTCGCGCTTGATGTCGACGTCGAGCCGGGTGGACAGCGCGTTGACGACGGAGATACCGACACCGTGCAGACCGCCGGACACGGCATACGAGTCGGAGTCGAACTTGCCGCCGGCGTGCAGCTGGGTGAGGACGACCTCGACGGTGGGGACACCGGAGGCGTGCATCCCGACGGGGATGCCTCGGCCGTCGTCGACGACCTGGACGCCACCATCTTCGAGAAGGGTGATCTCGACCTTGCTGGCGTAGCCGGCCATGGCCTCGTCGACGGAGTTGTCGACGACTTCCCAGATCAGGTGGTGGAGACCGCGTTCACCGGTGGAACCGATGTACATACCCGGTCGCTTACGGACGGCTTCGAGTCCCTCGAGGACGGTGATGGAAGAAGCGCCGTAGTCCTTGCTGGAGGTGCTTTTGTCTGACTTCTGGGCAGCCACGGGTGGGTAGCTCTCCTTCTCCGTCCAATGCCCGACGCAGGCGCCCACCGCCCTGGTCGGGCACGCGGGAGACGAGAATCGGGAATCTTGCCGCTAGTTACCTCGGCCATCTTACTGGTACGTCTGGCCCAGGAGCGGGCTATGACACCCCTGAGCGCCCCGTAGACGAATTTTCAGGGCGCCTCGGGAGTGAAAACCTAGGCTGACGCACTCTCGGACGGCCCGTCCGGGGCATTTCCCCATTGCCGGTCCTCGACGTCCAGCACGAACTCCGCGGCGAGTTGCGCAATGTCCTCGGCGTGGGAGATGGGCGACCAGTGACCGGCGTCGACCCCTCGACGGCGCAGATCGGGTGCCCATTTCTCGGTGTCCTCGTACCCGACGGGCCGTACCGCCTTGTCGTTCTCGTTCAGGATCAGCTGGACGGGGACGTCGGTGTACCGCTCACGCGGCCGCAGCAGGCTGGTCCGGATGTTCGCCCGGTACAGCTTGAGACCGTTGACCATGTCGTCCGCCAGCGTCGGCGCCGGACGCACCAGGGCCGGGTCGAGGCGGTCGAAGAACTTCAGGAACGCCGGCCAGTGCCGGGAGAACCCCAGCCGCAGCGGCAGCGTCGCCAGGCCCGGGATCTGGAACAGGACGGTGTAGCCGGACGCGACGGCCTGCGCGAGCGGCCCGCCGAACCGGCGGTCGGAGATGCGGCGGCGCATCCACTTCCCGAGGTGGTCGAGGTTCGGCCCGGAGACGGACGTGAACGACGCGATCCGCGTACGGGCGCCCGGTTCGCAGACCGCCTCCCACGCCTCCACCGACCCCCAGTCGTGCGCGAGCACGTGCACCGGCCTGCCCGGGCTGACGGCGTCGATCACCGCGAACAGGTCGCCCGCCAGGGCGGGCAGCCGGTAGTCCTCGACCCGGGTGGGCACGGTGCTCTCGCCGGCGCCGCGGCTGTCGTAGCTGACCACCCGGAACCGTTCCTTCAGGAACGGCACCACCCGGCTCCACAGTTCGTGGGTGTCGGGCCAGCCGTGAACGAGCACCATCGTCTCGCCGGCGGGGTTGCCTTCCTCGAACACGGCGAGGTCGACGGAACCGTTGGTGATCCGCCGGGCGGTACCGGACGTGGATGGAGTCATGGGTGTCCTCTGGTTCGGGTTCGGGTTCGGGAATCGGTGGATTACAGGTCGAGGACGAGGCGGCCGCCGTCGGCGCGGGACACGCAGATCAGCATCTCGTTCTCCTGCTCGGCGTCGGTGAGCCGCGTCTCGCGGTGGTCCGGGGTGCCGGACAGCACCTTGACCCTGCAGGTGCCGCAGAATCCCTGCTGGCACGAATACCCCACTCCGGGCATCGTCTTCTTGATCACCGTGAGCGCGGATTCGTCGGCGGGCACGGTGAGCACCTCACCCGTGCTGACGAGCTGCACTTCGAATTCGGTGCCGCCCCGGACCGGCGGCGCCCCGAATCGCTCGAAATGCAACGCGGTGGCGGGGCTTCCGGGAAAGGCGCGGCGCACCGACTCGAGCATCGGCGTCGGCCCGCAGCAGTAGACGGCGCCGCCGGGCGCGGCACGCTCGAGCAATTCCTCTGCGATTGGCAGTCCGAATTCGTCGTCGGGGCGGATGAAAATCCGTGACGGATCGAATGTTTCGATCTCGTCGAGGAACGGCATCGACTCGCGGGACCGGCCGGAATACACGAACTGCCAGTCCATCCCGAGATCGCGCGCGGCGCGCACCATCGCCAGGATCGGCGTGATGCCGATGCCGCCGGCGACGAAGAGCGCGCTCCCCTCGCCCACGAACGGAAATCCGTTGCGGGGTCCGCGAACCGTCACCGACGCCCCCGGCTCGAGGGCATGCATCTCGAGGGATCCGCCACCTCCGTCGGGGATCCGGCGGACGGCGATGCTGTAGCCCGTGCGGTCGGACGGATCCCCGCACAGCGAGTACTGGCGTCGCAGCCCGGACGGCAGGTGGAAGTCGAGGTGCGAACCCGGCTGCCACGCAGGAAGTTCGGCGCCGTCCTCGGCCTCGAACCGCAACTGCACGACGTTGTCGTCCAACGCGACGACGTCCCGTTGGGAGACAACCATTTTCATCGCCACATCGGGGTTGTGACCGGCGACGCCGGGGTCGTACTCGTACGCGGTGAGAACACGAAGGTACTTGGCGGCCACGGCCTCGGTGATCCGCATGGCGCGGTCGGGACGCGAGCGGCCCTTGATGTCTGGCGGCGCGTCGTACCGGGGCAGGCCCTGCCCGGTGAACACCTCCCGCACCTGGGACAGCTTCATCGCTCGGCCGCCTGAGCCGCCGGCGAGGACGCCAGGTACTTCACGGCCTGCGCCGTCGAACCCTCGTTGCTCGGGTGGTACGACCGCGTGAAGTACGTCGACATCCGCTTGCCGAGTTCGCGGGCCGTCGGGAGGGTGCCGCGCTTGCCCGCCGCGAAGAAATCGGTCAGGTGCGGCTTACGCCGGTGCGCCGACCACTGCGCGAGCTCCGGATCGTTCCGCATGAGGAATCGGGTGCCGCGTACCCACAGCCATACGATGACCGGAGTCACGATCAGCTGGGTGCGGATCCGCCGCGACTCCCGCTTGTCGAAGTACCGCATGACGTCGTACGCCACCGACCGGTGCTCGACCTCCTCGGCGCCGTGCCAGCGCAGCAGGTCGAGCATCGTCGGATGCATCCCCACCCGATCGAGGCCCTCGGCGCCCAGGACCCAGTCGCCGAGGAACGCGGTGATGTGCTCGATGGCGGCGATGACCGCCAGCCGCTCGATCAGGTAGTTCTTCTCGCGCAGACCGGTCAGCGGTCGCGGTCCGAGGATCTTGGAGAAGGTCCATTCCATCTGCTCGGTGAAGGGTGTCGGATCGAGCCCCTTCTCCTTCAGGTGCACCAGCACGCCGGTGTGCGCGTTGGCATGCATCGCTTCCTGGCCGATGAACCCGACGACGTCGTCGCGGAGCTGCTCGTCCTCGATCAGCGGCAGGGCCTCTTTGAACGTCTCGACGAACCACTCCTCGCCCGCGGGCAGGAGGAGGTGCAGGACATTGAGGACGTGCGTGCTGAACGGGTCGCCCGGGATCCAGTGCATCGGGAGGTTCGACCAGTCGAACTCCACGTTTCTGGCCTGCAACAGGATGTGGTCCGGTTCGGGGATCGCGTTCCGGGGCGCAGTCGGGGCGGACATCTCATTACTCCTTCGTGCCGGCGGCTGCGCCACGACGAAGGCTTGTGGCACAGTTCACTCGATGACTTGGAGTAACTGTAACACCGGGTAATAGACAAAACTAGGGACCGAACGCCCGCTCCGGCCTATCCGTAGGTGTCGCGGGGGCCGCGCCCCCGGATGTGCCGTTCCCCTTTTCGCCAGCTCGGCGCGGTCGGACCGGTGATCCGCAGCGACTTCACGACGCCGTCGCCGACGGCCGCGGCGATCTTCGCGAGAATCTGCGACTGCATCATCCGAAGCTGGGTCGCCCAGGCCGTCGACTCCGCGGAGACGCTGAGAATCCCGTCCCGCAGCCCGGTCGGCTCGGCGTGCGCGGCGATGTCCTCACCGACCACCTGCACCCACCGACCGAGGACCGTTCCCTCGGACACCTTGGGAGACCAGCCGCGTTGTTTCGCGAGCGCGCTGGTCAGCGCACCGAACGGCTGGGGATCGCGGTCGTCGGGCCCCGGACCGGACCAGCCTCGCCTGCGCCGGGCGCGCAACGCCCGCACACCGGTCCCGGACCGGCGGCCCTGCCCGACGGATTTTCCGCTCGCCTTCGCCGCGGCCCGCGCCTCCTCGAGGGCACGCCGGGCGAGATCGATTCCCTTCACCTCCGGTTCGGGGGTCGCCGCGGGCACGGTGGGTTCGGCATCATCCGTCACGGCGGTCCTCCGTCTCTTCCAGGATGTGTGAGATTCTTCCTCGATCGGTGTCGCGGGCCTCGACGCCGTACCGGACTGCGTCGAGTTCTTCCGGTACATCTTCCGGTACGGCGGCCGTGATCAACACCTGTTCGGCGTCCAATGCGACCTTGGCGAGGGCGCGGCGACGCTTGCGGTCGAGTTCGGCGAACACGTCGTCGAGCATGAGGACCGGATCGCTGCCTTCCGACCGCAGCAGGGCGAATCCCGCGAGCCGCAGCGACAGCGCGAACGACCACGACTCGCCGTGACTCGCGAATCCCTTCGCCGGGGTGTCGCCGAGTTGCAGTTCCAGATCGTCACGATGCGGTCCGACGAGGCACACACCCCGCTCGATCTCCTTCGAGCGCATCACGGACAACTCCTGGAGAAACCGCTCCTCGAGGAACGCGATGTCGCCGGACTCGGGCGCTCGCGCCGGTTCGGTGAACTCCGGCGGCAGCGAGGACCCCAGACTCGAGCGGTAGCGGATGCTCGCGGGCCTCGACTCGGGTGCCAGCGACTGGTACGACTCGGCCAGGTGCGGCGCGAGGTCGTGGACGAGATGCAGCCGCCCGGCGAGCAGCTGGGCGCCGTGCGCAGCGAGGTGTCCGTCCCAGACCTCCAGTGTGGCAAGGGCACTCGCACCGTCCTCGCCCGGCTGACCGCTGCCCCGCGAAGACCGCCGCAACGCGCCGCCCGCGGTCTTGAGCAACGCCGACCGCTGGCGCAGCACCCGTTCGTAATCGGCGCGCACCGCCGCCATCCTGGGGATCCGGGACGTGAGGAGTTCGTCGAGGTACCGGCGTCGCTCCCCCGGATCTCCGCGGACCAGCGACAGATCCTCCGGCGCGAACAGCACCGTCTGCAGAATCCCGAGAATCTCCCGCGGCCGCCGGGTTGGCGACTGGTTGATCCGCGCGCGGTTCGACTTGCCCTCGTTCAACTCGAGATCGACGGTCAGTTCCCGGCCAGTGTTGACGACGGTGGCCCCCGCGAATGCCTGAGCGGTACCCGTCCTGATCAGCGGTGCGTCGGAGCTGACCCGATGCGACGAGAGCGTCGACAGGTAGCCGAGCGCCTCGAGCACATTCGTCTTGCCGTGCCCGTTGGGTCCGACGAAGACGGTGCAGCCCGGACGCAGGTTCAGACCGAGGGCGTCCCAGGAACGGAAATCTCTGAGCGAGAGTGCGCGAACGAACACCTACGTTCCAGAACCGGCTTCTGCCTCGCCTGCCGCCTTCTTCACGGCGTGACCACCGAACTGGTTGCGCAGCGCGGAGACGGCCTTCATCGCGGGGGAATCGTCCTGACGGGACGCGAACCGCGCGAACAGCGCGGCCGAGATCACCGGCGCGGGCACGGCGTGGTCGATCGCCTCCAGCACGGTCCAGCGGCCCTCACCGGAATCGTCTGTGTAACCGGAGATCTCGGCGAAATCGGGATCCTCACCCAGTGCCTTGACGAGCAGTTCCAGCAGCCACGACCGGACGACGGTGCCGTTGGTCCACGCGCGCAGCACACCGTGGACGTCGGTGACGAGGTCTTCGGCCTCGAGCAGTTCGTAGCCCTCGGCGTACGCCTGCATCAGCCCGTACTCGATGCCGTTGTGGATCATCTTCGCGTAGTGGCCGGCGCCGATCGGGCCTGCGTGAACGAACCCGTCCGCACGCTCACCCTCCGGGCGCAGTGCGTCGAAGATCGGCAGCGCCCGCTCGACGTCCGCGGCCGACCCGCCGACCATCAGCCCGTAGCCGTTCTCGAGTCCCCAGACCCCGCCGGACACACCGCAGTCGAGGTAGCCGATGCCGTGGGATCCGAGCAGCTCACCGTGAATCTTGTCGTCGGTGTATCTCGAGTTGCCGCCGTCGATCACCAGGTCGCCACTCTCGAGCACCGACGCCAGCCCGGTCACCGTGTCCTGGGTGATCTTTCCTGCCGGAACCATCACCCACACGACGCGCGGAGACTCGAGTCGCTGGGCGAGTTCCGCCAGTGACGCCACATCCGTGACCTCGGGGCGGGGGTCGTAGCCGACCACCTCGTGCCCGTGCGCGCGCAACCGCTCGCGCATGTTGAATCCCATTTTTCCGAGCCCGACCAACCCGATCTGCATCGTGATCTCCGTCCACTCGTGAGATTTCTTACGGCAGTACTGGTTTCGCTTCCGCGAATCGTCAGCCCGGCAGACGCACCGGCATCAGCAGGTACGTGTACGCGCTCTCCGGTGCCGCGAAATTGCCGGAATCGTCGGGCTCGATCTCTTCCTCGGTGGCCGGACGCAGCACCGCGGGGCGGCTGGGGGTCGTGAAGCCGAACAGCACCTGCTCGCTGTGCAGCGAGGACAACCCGTCGATCAGGTAGCCGGGGTTGAAGGCAATGGTGAGCGGCTCGCCCTGGAACACCGCGTTCAAGCCTTCCTCGGCCCGACCGGCGTCGTCGCCGCCGGCGGAGAGCAGCAGCCCCTCGGTGGAGAACTGCAGGCGGACCTGCGCACCACGCTCGGCGACGAGCGCCACACGCTTGATGGCCTCGACGAGCGGAGCGATCTCCACGGTGGCCAGTGCAGTGTGCTCGGACGGCAGCAGCTGCCGGAACTTCGGGAACTCGGCGTCCAGCAGTCGGGTGGTGGTGCGACGGCCTTCGTTGACGATGCCGAGGAGGCCGTCGTTTCCGACCGCGGAGCCCGAGCCGAGAGCCAGCTCGACCGGTGAAGTGGCATCTCCCGCAAGCGTTTTCGCCGACTCGGAGAGGGTCTTGGCCGGGATGAGGACGGCCGCGGCGGTGTCGGGGTTCGCCGGCGACCACTCGAGTTCACGAACCGCGAGACGGAACCGGTCGGTGGCCGCGAGCACGATCGCGTTGCGTTCGATCTCGACCCGGATGCCGGTGAGCATCGGCAGGGTGTCGTCCTTGCCCGCCGCGACAGCCACCTGACTGATCGCCTCGGAGAACAGGTCCGCGGGAATCGAGCCGGTCTGCTGCGGCAACTGCGGAAGCTGGGGGTAGTCCTCGACCGGCATGGTGGGCAGGGAGAACTTGGCGCTACCGCAGGTGATCAGCACACGAGTGCCCTCGAGCGTCACGTCGACGGGCTTGTTGGGAAGCGACTTCGTGATGTCGGCGAGAAGCTTGCCCGAGACCAGGACCTGACCGGCGCTACCGACCTCGGCCCCGACCCTGACCTGGGCCGACACCTCGTAGTCGAATCCGGAAACCGTCAACCCTTGCTCGGTCGCGTCCAGGAGAACTCCGCCGAGGACGGGCACGGGAGGCCGCGACGGCAGACTGCGAGCGACCCATGCCACTGAATCAGCGAATTCTTCCCGGGAGACACGAAACTTCAGGCTTCCAAGCTCCATCGCCGGGTTGTTCCTCTCGGTAGGCACGGTTGTTCGCCACGGTCGGGCCGTGACCACAGCACTGCAGTCTTTCACAGAGCGGCGATGCATAACCGTATGCCCTCGAGGACGAACTTGAAAGCGGAACGCCTCCGTCCTCGAGTCTCCGACGGAGGCCTGTGAACGGACGCGATCCCCAACCCTGTTTTCAAAGAGTTTTTTATAAGAATTAATGAGAAGTACTATTAGGTCCTGTGGAATCTGTGGACGAACAGCTGTAGACGCTGGTCCCTCCGCGTACTTGTATGGGGAATTCTCGAGGACAAACTCGAGGACCGATCCGGCACCCGTGTGGACTACTCGAGGTTGTTCAAAGTTCTGCACGTTCTGTCCACAGAGATTCCACCTCATCCCCACATTTATCCACAGGTGTGCATGCTTTATCCCAGGTCCCGGCGTCGGCGTGTTGCCCCGGTGTGTCGCGCCGGCGGGGGTTTGCGCGAGCCTCGAGTAGACCCTCGAGCGGTGCCTCGAGGACCCGCTCGAGCCCACCCTCGAGGACCCGCTCGAGGAGCCCCTCGAGTTGCTTGCGGCGGCGGAGTCGGACCATCACGCCCGCAAAACGACCTGTGCCCCCGGTAGGCGAGCTACCAGGGGCACAGGAGAGGCAGAGGCGGGTGACTACCTCTTGGAACGCTGCTTGATCCGGGCGGTGAGCTCCTGGACCTGGTCGTAGACCTTCCGCCGCTCCGTCATCTCCTTGCGAATCTTCTTGTCCGCGTACATGACGGTGGTGTGGTCGCGGCCGAACGTCTGCCCGATCTTCGGAAGGGACAGATCGGTCAGCTCCCGGCACAGGTACATGGAGATCTGGCGGGCGGACGCCAGCGGACGCGCCTTGCCGGGCCCGCACAGGTCGTCGATCGACATGTTGAAGTACTCCGCGGTGACCGCCATGATCGTCGCCGCATTGATCTCGAGACTCGACGAGTCCGGCATCAGGTCACGCAGCACCACCTCGGCGAGCGTGAGGTCCAGAGGTTGCCTGTTCAGGGACGCGAACGCCGTCACCCGGATGAGGGCACCCTCGAGTTCCCGGATGTTGCGTTCGATCCGGGAGGCGATCAACTCGAGGACGTCGTCGGGCACCTCGAGCCGGTCCATTCGGGCCTTCTTGCTGAGGATGGCGATACGGGTTTCGAGTTCGGGGGGCTGAACGTCGGTGATCAGGCCCCATTCGAAGCGGGTGCGCAGGCGTTCCTCGAGTGTCGCCAGCTGCTTCGGCGGCCGGTCGGAGGAGACGACGATCTGCTTGTTCGCGTTGTGCAGGGTGTTGAAGGTGTGGAAGAACTCCTCCTGGATACCTTCCTTGCCCTCGATGAACTGGATGTCGTCCACCAGCAGCACGTCGGTCTCGCGGTAGCGGCGTTTGAACGCCACCTTGCGGTCGTCGCGGAGGCTGTTGATGAAGTCGTTGGTGAATTCCTCGGTGGAGACGTATTTGACGCGCATCCCCGGGAACAGCCGCTGGGCGTAGTGGCCGGCGGCGTGCAACAGGTGCGTCTTGCCGAGGCCGGACGCTCCCCAGATGAACAACGGGTTGTACGCGCGCGCCGGTGCCTCGGCGATGGCGACCGCCGCGGCGTGGGCGAACCGGTTGGACGAGCCGATCACGAACGTGTCGAACGTGTACTTCGCGTTGAGGCTGTTCCCACCCGTCGCCGCAGGTGCCGGGCCCGCGGGCGGCTTCGTGAAATACGACGGCCAGGATTCGTGGACGCTGGCGAGGGCCTCGGTGTCGTCGTCCACCTCCTCGAAGTCCGTGGTGTCCGAGTAGGGCTGGTCTTCTCCGGAGCCGAAGCGGCGCCTGCGGAACGTGCCGGAACTGGTGACGGAAGGCTCGAGATGGCGAGGGGTGTGGACCGGTTCCGGGTCCGGCCTGCGCTCCCGGCTCGGGGCCTCGGATTCGGGTTCGTCGTCGACCGGGGCGGCGATGCGCACACCGAGACCCTCGACCTGCTCACCGAGATGCCGGCCGAGCGCGTGGAGGATCGGCTCACGCAGATCCCGTTCGATCGCTTCCTGCGCGAAGGGCGACGGAACGGACAGGAGCGCGAAGCCCTGTGCGAGTGTCAGCGGTTTGACGAGCGCCAACCACGCCTTCTGTCCCCTCGTCAACGGCGGCAGATCGCCGCCGGGCGAATCGGATGTGAGGTCGGCGACGACGTCGATCCAGATCCGTGCGAGCGCATTCGGATCGTCGTTCACGTGGTTCCTCCCCAGTGTGTTCGCGGACTCGGCGGGTGCGGTGCCGAGTCCAGTGTCGGTGCCGTCGTCGAGGCGGAAATGGGAGCTTCCCCGACCTGAGGATGGACCCCGTACGGACCTACGAATATGCCATCTGAACTGTGTTTCCACACAATTATCCACAGATGTGGACAAACCGCAGACGCCTGCTGTCGCGGCGTCGTGTGACGGTGAGGAGTCCAGATTGAGCGCGCTGACCTGCGCATATGCATGCGAAACCTGGATGAGCGGGTGTGGGGACCCGAGAAGTGAAGGGTGTCAGGAACCCTCGTGATGATCCGAAGCGGGACACCATCTGTGCCCTGTGGATGAATTGTGGTGAATGTGCAGATGAGAACGCTGAAGTCGAGAGCTGGGCACTCGATCAGGGTTCATCGGCGAGACCATGCATAGACGCTAGCAACAGTGTCGGCAACCTCACAGCGGTTTGGCACATTGGAAGTTGGGGTGCAAGCATTTGTCGATCCTCGGCGTGTCGGTCAGCCGATTCGCGGGGGAATCGCAGGTGAGCGAGTTTGACCTGACCGGGAGTGGTAAGTACTCTCGAACAGTCACCCTGTGGTGAGGTGGCGGTTTCGTGCTGGCTTGAGTCCAGTTTCGAAGTCGTTTCATCCCCACCCTGTGGATGAACACCTGAGTTTTCGCCAATGTTAGATCCATGACGCCGGGAGGCGTCGATGAACTTCGAGGAGTGTTGACCGTGGCCAAGGGCAAGCGGACGTTCCAGCCGAACAACCGACGCCGCGCGCGCGTTCACGGCTTCCGTCTTCGTATGCGGACCCGTGCGGGTCGTGCAATCGTTTCGGCGCGTCGCCGTAAGGGCCGCGAATCCCTCACCGCCTGATCCCGACACTGGGTTCGGGAGCTCGGGGTGTTGCCTGAGCCGCACCGATTGCGTCGTCATTCAGATTTTTCGTTGACTGTGCGACGTGGTCGTCGGATGGGAAGACGCGACCTGGTTGTGCATGCTTTCGACCGTGTGCAGGCAGATGAGCTGGTGAGTAGCGGCGGTCCGCGATTCGGACTGGTTGTGAGTAAGGCTGTCGGGCCGGCGGTGATTCGACATCGAGTCGCACGCCGGCTTCGTCATATCTGCATCGACCTCGTGGACGTGGTTCCACGGGGAACCGATGTGGTGATTCGCGCTCTTCCGGGAGCTGCGACTGCAAGTAGCCGGGACCTGGAGAAGCAACTTCGTGCAGGTCTCCTTCGATTGGACCTTCTTGCGCCMGTGAGTAACTCCACATGAAACGCGCACTCCACGAGTCGCGCACCGACACGGCCGAGGGCAGCTCCTCGGCCTCTTCCGCGTGGAAGTCGGTCCGTGCGTTACCGGCGCGCACTCTCATTTTCTTCATCGAGCTCTACCGGACGTATGTGTCGCCCTTGAGGTTGCCGACCTGCCGGTTCATGCCGACCTGTAGCGAGTACGCGGTGGAATCCCTGCGTACCCACGGGGCGATCAAAGGCCTTCTTTTGACGGTGGTTCGGTTGGCGAAGTGTGCCCCCTGGCACCCTGGAGGGTGGGACCCGGTCCCTGCCCGTCACGACCGTCATGCGGGTAGCCGTCGTTGCTGTCCGGCGAACGTGGACGAACAGAGGAGTACATAGAGCCGTGCTCGACTTCATTTACTATCCGGTGTCCGGGATCCTGTGGGTCTGGCACAAGGTTTTCGGTGCCATTCCCTTCCTGGGTCCGGACAGCGGCATCACGTGGGCGCTCTCCGTGGTGTTCCTCGTGTTCACGCTGCGTGCCGTGCTGTACAAGCCGTTCGTCAAGCAGGTCCGCACGACGCGCCAGATGCAGGAACTTCAGCCGCAGATCAAGGCTCTGCAGAAGAAGTATTCGGGTGACCGCCAGCGTCAGGCCACCGAGATGCAGAAGCTCCAGAAGGAGCACGGGTTCAACCCGATCATGGGCTGCCTCCCGGTTCTCGCGCAGGCGCCGGTCTTCATCGGCCTGTTTCACGTGCTTCGCTCGTTCAACCGCACCGGCACCGGTATCGGTCAGCTCGGCATGTCGGTCGAGGCCAACGCGAACACACCGAACTACTTCTTCAGCGTCGAGGACGTGCAGTCCTTCCTGAGTGCCCGCCTGTTCGGTGCCCCCATCTCGGCCTGGATCACCATGCCGAAGGCTCAGCTCGACGCGTTCGCCGCATACGGTCCCATCCCCACGGTGCTGAACATCGCCGTCGTCGCGGTTCCGCTGATGATCATCGCCAGCATCGCAACGCACTTCAACTCGCGTGCCTCCGTCGGGCGCCAGAGCCCCGAGGCGGCCGCGAACCCGCAGTCGGCGATCATGAACAAGCTCGCGCTGTGGGTCTTCCCGCTCGGTGTGCTCGTCGGTGGCCCGTTCCTCCCCATCGCGATCCTCCTGTACTGGGTGAGTAACAACATTTGGACGTACGGGCAGCAGCACATCGTCTTCCGCAAAATCGACGAGGAAGAGGAAGAGAAGAAGCAGGCTGCCATCGCACGCCGGGCGGACAACGCTCCGAAGCCCGGCGCACGGCCCGATCTCACCAAGAAAAAGAAGAAGGCCGCGACCGAAACGGACGGTTCCGACGCCGACAACGAAACGGAGATCGTCGAGGGCATCGTCGAAGGCGACATCTCCGATCAGCCGAATGGTGACGGTTCGGCGTCGAAGCCGAAGCCCGGTGCCCGCCCCCAGTCCAACCGCGGAAAGTCCCCCAAGCGCAAGCGGCGCTGATTCAGAAAAGAGAACGAGCATGGCTAGTGAGCCTGACATCGCAGTGGACGGAGATGAGACAGACGTGACTGCACCGACGCAGAACCCGGACACCGAGGTGGATTCCGATTCTGACGACTACCTGATCGAGGAAGGGGAAATCGCCGGCGACTACCTGGAGCAGCTGCTCGACGTACTCGACTTCGACGGCGACATCGACCTGGACGTCGAGGGTGACCGCGCTGTTGTCAGCATCGACGGTGGAGACGATCTCACCAAGTTGGTCGGGCGCAAGGGTGAGGTGCTGGACGCACTTCAGGAACTGACTCGCCTCGCCGTGCAGCAGGCGACGGGCGAACGCAGTCGACTTATGCTGGACATCGCCGGATGGCGTGCCGGCCGTCGCGCCGAACTCACCGAGCTGGGTTCCTCGGCGGCACGTCGCGTACTCGAGAGCGGTGAACGCGAGGAGCTCGCTCCGATGACGCCGTTCGAGCGCAAGATCGTTCACGACGCAGTCGCGAAGGTCGACGGCGTCTCGAGTGAGAGCGAAGGCGCCGAGCCGTCACGTCGCGTGGTCGTCATCAAGGACTGATCCACCCACGCACCAAGGCGGGGCTCCCGGATTCACTTCCGGGAGCCCCGCCTTTTTGGTCCCACCCCGTCACTTTGGGTGCGTTTCGTTTCACGTGAAACACAGACCCCTCCCCTCCCCCACCGAGGGGTCCGTGCCCGGCCTCCATCGCGCAGCAGAATTCAGACGCGGCGGAACCCGAGAACTGAACGCAGTGTGGCAGTGAAGAACGCCGACAGTGCAGCGGGCGCAGTGGGCGGCACACGACGAGGTATCGGATCTCGAGTAAGTTCCGGTGCCCGCTGATCCCGACTCGAGTCGGCCAGGAGGGGCGCCGGGATGTTGTCCGTGGAAGGTCGGGCAGAGGCTGCGTACCGGCGGATCGAAGTCACCGACGACTTTCCCGCGGGGGCGCCCCCAACCACAACCGCCAACCGAGAAGGGCAATCTTCAGTCGCCGAAGAGGGGGTCGGTATTCGGGTTCCGGTAGTGGGATAGGTCGACCAGGCGCGACACCTCAATGCAACCGTCGTGAACAACAGTCGGCGTCACTCTGACAGGCACGGATCGCGAGCCCGATCGCCAGGTGGATCTTGCCGGTGCCCCCGAAGTCGAGCGGCCCCGGTAAGTGCTCGAGTCCCGCTCGAGACGATGGGCGCCGACGATGGGAACTCCTCGAAATGAATTGCGGTCCCGGACGTCGCACCGGCGATGAGTTTCGACGCGTTCCGAAGTCCACACCTTCCAAGGGGCCGAACCGGGGCCCGTCGACTGGATGGAGTGACAGATGAGCGAGGACGAACAACAGATCCGGAATCTGATCGAAAGTTGGGCCGAGGCTGTGCACGGTGGTGATATGGCTGGGGTTCTCAGGGACCACACCGACGACATCGTGATGTTCGACGTGCCACCACCCTACGAGGGCGCTCGCGGAATCGATGAGTATCGCGAGACATGGCCGTCATTCTTCGAATGGCAGTCGAGAGGTGCCAGGTTCGAGTTGGTGTCATTGGATGTGACTGCGGGCGAGGATGTCGCATTCGCCCGCGCGCTCCTCCGGTGCGGAACGGAAGCGGAGCTCGCCGACAATCCGGAGAACCGTCTTCGGCTCACCGTCGGGTTGCGGAAGGAAGACGGTCGTTGGCTCGTCGCTCACGAGCATCATTCCTTTCCGGACACCAGTGTCTGACGGGCGATCGATGTGGGTCGGCGACAGTCATTCTTTGGGGCCTTTTCGGGCGAATTTAGGTTGTAGTTTCACCCACCCAACCACACCCGGGAGTTTCGTCACTGTGATGATTACGAAATCGGAATCGTAGGTGTGAAAGCGAAATTTCGATAGAAGGGCGCGCCCGGCTCGAGTAACGTTCGCGAGACGGTTGGCACCGATCCCACAGAGTGTGTTCCACGTGAAACACCACCCCGATGTTCCCCGTGAAACTGCTCGCGACTCGACCGGCGCGGTGAACTCTGCTCGTCGAGGTGACACGGGTCCGGCCGGGTAGGAACGAGAATCAGTGCCATCGAGGGCGCGGCGACGTGACCTTGCCGCGACACCGCGCTCGCCGCTGCGGTTCCACGTGAAACATCCCGCGGGCGACCCCGATGCGGTGTGGCGCCATCAACGGCCGAAGGCAGCGCGCCGTTGGGAGGATGCGCACCGAGTGTCATGGCTCCCGCGGCTAGACTCATCCGTCCCGTATCGAGACGTCACGTCGTGACGAGACAACCCCGCCCGCGGCGCGATACGTCGCGTCGCCGTTGGAATGCCCAACCCCTCCCCTCCCCCACCGGAAGGGGTGCGGCTCGACACTGTCCGGCGTTGCGCGTTCGAGTTGAGGGACATACTCGCGGGCGAGGGCGGATAATGGAGAGGCTGTGTTTGTTGATTTCGCGTTATTCGCGGGAGGATGTTTCACGTGGAACCGAATGCTGGAGAGCCGGCCGAATGGGACGAACAAGCGGCGGCACGCCAGGTGTTCGGTGAACGATTCGATATTGCGGAGCGCTATTACAAATCGTTGGCGACCGACGGTGTCGAGCGGGGGTTGATCGGACCGCGAGAGGTTCCGCGACTCTGGGAACGTCACCTCCTCAACTGTGCCGTCGTCGGCGAGCTGATCGCTGAGGGCGAGTCGGTCGTCGACGTGGGAAGCGGTGCCGGTTTGCCCGGTATCCCCCTCGCGATCGCCCGGCCCGATCTCCGGATCACGTTGGTCGAGCCGTTGCTGCGACGGTCGGTGTACCTCGCGGAGTTCGTGGAGTCGAACGGTCTGGACGTGCTCGTCGTCCGGGGTCGCGCCGAGGAGTCCGGGGTGGTGAAGGAAGCCGGTGGCGCGGATGTCGTCACTTCCCGCGCGGTGGCCCCGTTGGAGAAGTTGGCCAAGTGGTCGCTGCCGCYGATTCATGAGCATGGGAGAATGCTCGCATTGAAAGGTTCGAGCGCCGCCGAAGAGATTTCCCGTGATCGCGCTTCCTTGACTCGGTTGGGTGCTGGCAAGCTGGATATCGTGGAATGCGGAGTGGGCCTGCTTCCTGTCCCCACCGTTGTCGTTCGGGCAGAACGTTTACCGAAACGCCGTCAGCGTCGATGACGATGAGCACACTGGACCAGGGAGTGAGTATGTCGAGTAACGAGCGATTCCCAATCGAAGGAGTAGTCAATGTCGGGTGGGCCTGAATCCGCCGTTTCACGTGAAACCGTTTCACGTGAAACCGACCATCAATCCGACCAGGCGCCTAGCTCCGGGAACGGAGACGACGGATTCACTGCCCCCTACAACGGAATCTCCGTCGAGGAGACTCCGATCGGTGCCGCCGCGCACCGCGCGAGCCAGGTGCTGCACCCGCACTCGGTGGGCCTGCCGAAACCACCCGAACGGCGGATCCTCACCATCGCCAACCAGAAGGGCGGCGTCGGCAAGACAACGAGTGCCGTCAACCTCGCATCCGCTCTCGCGGTTCAGGGGCTGACTGTTCTGGTGATCGACCTCGACCCGCAGGGCAACGCCAGCACCGCGTTGGGGGTGGCCCACCACTCCGGTGTGCCGTCCAGTTACGAGCTTCTGCTCGGTGAGGTGACGGCCGCGGAGGCGATCCAGAAGAGTCCGCACAACGACCGGCTGTTCTGCATTCCGGCYACGATCGACCTCGCCGGCGCCGAGATCGAACTGGTCTCCATGGTCGCTCGCGAGGGACGGCTGAAGGGTGCGCTGTCCGAGAAGGCGCTCGGCGAGGTGGATGCCGATTTCATCCTGATCGACTGCCCGCCGTCGCTCGGACTGCTCACGGTGAACGCGATGGTCGCCGCCAAGGAGGTACTGATCCCGATCCAGTGCGAGTACTACGCACTCGAGGGTGTGGGACAGCTGCTGCGGAATATCGAACTGGTGCAGGCGCATCTCAACCCCGACCTGCACGTGTCGACGGTTCTCCTCACGATGTACGACGGCCGCACCAAGTTGGCGGACCAGGTGGCCGAGGAGGTTCGTACCCACTTCGGGGACGCCGTCCTCCGCGCTGTCATTCCGCGCAGCGTCAAGGTGTCCGAAGCTCCCGGGTACGGGATGACTGTGCTCGACTATGACCCCGGTTCACGGGGGGCCATGAGTTACCTCGATGCGGGACGTGAACTCGCAGCACGCACCGCGCACATCACGAAGCAGGAGCAGCGATGAGTCAGACGCGTAAGGGTGGACTTGGCCGTGGACTGGCTGCGCTCATTCCTACCGGGCCGACCACGACCGGACCGGGGTTGGGCAACGCCGCCGCCGACGTCGTGATCGGGACGGACCGGCGCAACGTGCTGACCGCGCCCGCACCGAACTCGTCGGACTCTGCGACCGACGAGAAATCTGCTCCCGCGTCCACGGGAAACAACGGAAGGCGCAAGGGAGCTAGCAAGGGCGCCGACGGCGCATCCGGCAACGGTGCCCAACCCCTCCCCTCCCCCACCGGTGCGGTGTACCGGGAAATCGCTCCCGACCTGATCGAGCGGAACCCGAAGCAGCCGCGTCAGGTGTTCGATGACGACGCTCTCGCGGAACTCGTTCATTCGATCCGCGAGTTCGGTCTGATGCAGCCGATCGTGGTGCGCCCGCTCGAGGACGGCAAGTTCCAACTCGTCATGGGCGAGCGTCGGTGGCGTGCCAGCCAGGAAGCCGAGCTGGAGACGATCCCGGCCATCGTCCGTGAGACCGGCGACGACGCCATGCTCCGCGACGCGCTGCTGGAGAACATCCACCGCGTCCAGCTGAACCCTCTCGAAGAGGCTGCGGCGTACCAGCAGTTGCTCGAAGAGTTCGAGGTGACCCACGAGGAACTGGCGGCGAAGATCGGCCGCTCCCGTCCCGTCGTGACGAACATGATCCGACTGCTGAAGTTGCCGATTCCCGTGCAACGACGCGTCGCGGCGGGTGTGCTGTCCGCCGGTCACGCTCGGGCCCTCCTGTCCCTGGAGGCGGGTGCCGATGCGCAGGAAGTGATGGCGGCCCGCATCGTCGCGGAGGGCATGTCGGTTCGCGCGACGGAAGAGGCGGTGACGCTCGCCAACCGCAGCGACGACCAGGCGCAGCCCGTCCAGCGACGCAAGCCGATCCAGATGCCGGGCCTGCAGGACGTCGCCGAACGGTTGTCCGATTCGTTCGACACGAGGGTCACGGTCAGCCTCGGTAAGCGCAAGGGCAAGATTGTGGTCGAGTTCGGTTCGGTGGACGATCTTCAGAGGATCGTTGGGATGATGGAGGCACAGAAGGCCGATTCGTGAGCGCCTGAGAGAGGTAGAAGGACCCGCGGATGATCCGTCACTGTGACAGCGGCCGCCGGCGGACCGATTCCAGCAGAACTATCGGGGGCGAAACACATTGAATACCAGAGGATGTCGAATGATCTGCGGTAGTGACATTTGGAGGCTGAGCTAGCCAGTGTCGACTCACGTCACATCGCTCACTCTCGACGGCTTGGACAAACTCTCCGCCCATGCCCGTCGCTGTGTCTTCTGGGAGATGGATCCGGCGGCGATCCACAGTTCGCGCGGATTCTGCGACCAGGAATTCGAGAAGGAAGCCTGGCTGTCGATGGTCATGCTCGAATGGGGATCGTGCGGGCAGGTTGCCGTCATGGACGGGAAGCCGGTCGGCAGCGCCCTCTACGCTCCCCCGCGGACCGTGCCCCGCGCGCAGTTACTCCCGACCGCTCCGGTCGGCGCCGACGCCGTCCTCCTCACGAGTCTCCGGCTCGAGCCCGCCGGCGAAGAACAGAACCTGGGGACCACGTTGATCCAGGCCGTCGTGGCCGATCTGGTGCGCCGCGGTGTTCGTGCCCTCGAGGCGTTCGGGATCCGCAACACGGAGGGAACCGGGCCGATCGACACAATGGGACTGGCCTCGGCGACCGCGGCTCGCGAATGCTCCCCCGAGGAGTGCATGATTCCGGCGACCTTCCTCGAGGACAACGGTTTCGAGATCGTCGCGCCCCACCACCGGTTCCCGCGACTGCGGCTCGAACTGAACCGGGATCACGGATGGAAGGAAGACGTGGAGGCCGCGCTGGAGCGTCTCATCCACACCGCCTCGGTGAGCATGGTCGACATCGGAGAACGCACGCCCGTCGGAGCGCACTGAGCGCTCGGCGGGAGATCAGGAACGTTCGGAGGAAGACAGCTCTTCGGCGAGCAACTCCGCGAACGTGAACGTTCCGGTCGGCTGATCGTCCTGACCGAGCAGGTACAGGCGCTTCACGGAGATGAGGATCGCCTCGGCGATGGCGTCGCGCGCCCGCGGGTTGGAGAGCACCGCGGCGTCCAAGTCGTTGGTGAGGTACCCGAGGTCGATCTGCACGGTCGGCATGTTCGTCAGGCGCAGCAGATCCCAGGTGCGGCCGTGGGTGCGGCAGTCCTGCAGCGGCGTGCGTGCCACGATCTCCCGCTGGATGAATCCGGTGAGAACCTGACCGATCATCGACGTCGAACCGTGCGAGTTCCCGAAGTGGAAGCTGGCGACACCGTTCGCGGAGGGGCTGGTGTTTCCGTCGCAGCGCAGCGAGATCATCAGGTCGGCATCGAAGGCGTTCGACGTGGATGCGCGTTCGATGTCTGTGGGGTTCTCGTGGTGCGGGCGGGACAGGAACGTCTCCATCCCGGTGGCGGCCATGCGACCTTCGAGTCGGCTGGCGAGGTCCCACAGGATATCGGACTCCGAGATCGTGCCGTACGGGGAACGGACGATGGTTCCGTAGGTGTTGCCGCCGAGGCCCGGATCGATGACGATCCGCTTGCCGCTCAGCTGCGGCCCGGAGCTGCGGACCATTTCCTCTTCGCTCATCGCGTGCGGGGACCCACCGGTGACGCGGGTGCCGAGCAACTCGAGCGACCGCAGGGTGGCGGGACCGCAGATGCCGTCGGCGGCGATGCCGATCTCCCGCTGGAACGAGGACAGGGAGTCGTGGGTCTGCGGGCCGAAGAAGCCGTCGACCCGTCCGACGTAGAAGCCGAGGTCCTGCAGGCGGGTCTGCAGGGTGGCGACGTCGTCGCCGTAGAGCGGTGCGGACAGCTGGTAGATCAGCGTGCGCGCGCCCAGGCGGTACGACGCCTCTTTCATGGACCGGTAGGTGGCCGGACCCACGATTCCGTCGACGAGGAGCCCACGCTGCTGCTGGAAGGCCCGTACGGCGCTGTCCAGGTGATGATCGAACACGGCGTCGGGGGCGATCCAGTGGGATCCGTTGGCGCTCTCACGCCGGGTGCCGGGGACACCGTTGTGCAGGAAACCGAGACCGGCCAGAGTGCCCCGAATCTCAGCGACGGCCGGACCATGGTCGCCGTGACGGAGTCGGTGCATGTTTCAGGGCCTCTCAGTCCGAATCAACGAGAAATACGAATCTCGGTACAAACAAAACGATCGATGTGCCCGGTCGGTCTAGCTGATGCGACTGGAGCACATCGATCGATTGTCTCAGAGATTCCCACAAAATCGGGAATCGCGCTGGGTGTTCGGGTGTCGATCAGAGAACGTCGGCGAGCTCTTTCAGCAGCGCAGCCTTGCCCTTGGTGCCGACGATCGTGTTGATCGGCTTGCCGTCCTTGAACAGGATCAGCGTGGGGATCGACATGACCTGGAAGTCGCGGGCAGCGCCCGGGTTGGCGTCGATGTCGAGCTTCGCGATGGTCAGCTTGTCGCTGTGCTCACCGGCGATCTCCTCCAGGACGGGGGCGATCATCTTGCAGGGGCCGCACCAGGTGGCCCAGAAGTCGACGAGGACGGGCTTGTCGCTGGAAATGACGTCCTGCTGGAACGAATCATCGGTGATGGTGACGGTATTCGACACGGGGATTTCCCTTACTCGAGATGGGTAGGTGGGTGTGGGTGGCCGGCTCAGGCGTCGACCGGTGAGCCGGCGGCGGCGACGGTGTTGGCGGTGATGTCGCCGCGCTCGGCCAGCCAGCGCTCGGCATCCATCGCCGCGGAACATCCGGTACCGGCAGCGGTGATCGCCTGCTGGTAGATGTGATCGACGAGGTCGCCGGCGGCGAAGACGCCGTCCACCGAGGTGGCGGTGGACGGGTTCTCGACGATCACGTAGCCGGCGTCGTCGAGGTCGACCTGACCCTTGACCAGTTCGCTGCGCGGATCGTGACCGATGGCGACGAACATGCCGGTGACGTCCAGCGTGGACGTGTCACCGGTGACGGTGTCGCGGATCACGAGGCCGGTGACGCTGTTCTCCCCCAGCACCTCGACGGGCGCCGCGTTGGTCACGAACCGGATCTTCGCGTTCGCCTTGGCGCGCTCGAGCATGATGCGGGACGCGCGGAACTCCTCACGGCGGTGCACCACGGTGACGCTGCGGGCGAAGCGGGTGAGGAAGGTGGCCTCCTCCATGGCGGAGTCGCCGCCGCCGACCACGACGATGTCCTGATCCTTGAAGAAGAATCCGTCGCACGTGGCACAGGCGCTGACGCCGCGGCCGAGCAACTTCTCTTCACCGGGAATCCCCAGGTAGCGGGCTGCGGCACCCATCGCCAGCACGACCGCGTGAGCCTGGTAGGTCTCGCCGTTCACGACGACCTTCTTGATCGGGCCGGTGAGGTCGAGTTCCTCGACGTCCTCGGTGCGGATGTCGGTACCGAAGCGCTTGGCCTGCTCGCGCATCTGGTCCATCAGGTCGGGTCCCATGATTCCCTCGCGGAATCCGGGGAAGTTCTCGACGTCGGTGGTGGTCATGAGGGCGCCACCGAACTGGGTCCCCTCGAACAGCAGCGGCTCGAGTTCCGCGCGCGCCGCGTAGACGGCAGCGGTGTATCCGGCAGGTCCCGAACCAACGATGATGAGTTCATGAACCGTCGATGGAGTGGTCATGCGGGCCTTCCAGTAGTGAGGGGTGCTCAGTCGTATGGATCAACACAAGACTAAAGGGTGTTGTTCCCGGACTGCAGGTGATACCGGTCGCTCCCCCGGCAGGCCACGTGATCAGCGCAGAGTCTCCCGGATGACGCAGCGCGTCCCCGTGTAGATCGTGGGCATGCACTTGTTGCAGTGGATGCACAGTCCCTCGGCGACGTGCCGGTCGCGGAACTTGTTCACGAGGTCCGGGTCGCGGAGCAGTGCGCGGGCCATCGCGACGAACTCGAATCCTTCGCCGAGCGCGTTCTCGATGGTGTCGAGCCGGTTGATTCCGCCGAGGAGGATGAGCGGCATCGACAGGGCGTCGCGGAACTGCCGGGCCATCGGCAGGAAGAAGGCCTCCTCGAATGGGTAGGTCGGAAAGATGCGCGGCCCGTACACCTTCAGTCCCCAGCCCACCAGCTTCGGCTGTGAGGCAACGAATTCCGCCATCGGGACTTCGCCACGGAAGAAGTACATCCCGTTGAGCAGCGAGCTGCCGCCGGTGAGCTGCATCGCGTCGAGGTGCCCGTCGGCCTCGAGGAGCTGGGCGATGCGGAGACTGTCGTCGAGCCACAGCCCTTTCGGAACACCGTCCGTCATGTTGAATTTGGCGGTGACGGCCACCGAGTCGCCGACGGCGTGGCGCACCCGCTCGAGCACCCGGCGCGGGAACGCCGCCCGTCGCTCCAGGCTGCCCCCGTACTTGTCCGTGCGCCGGTTGAGATTGGGGCTCATGAACGAGCTGAGCAGATAGTTGTGGCCGAGGTGGACCTCGATCGCGTCGAATCCGGCGTCGACGGCGTTGCGTGCCGTGCTCTCGAAGTCGTGGGTGACCTCCTCGAGTTCGTCCCGGGTGGCACCTCGCACGAGACCCATCGCCGGCGGGCTGAGCCGAGTGGACGGCGCGAGCGTCCCGGTGCGGTTGGACAGCGTGTTCGCGACCAGACCGGCATGACCGATCTGGGCCGCGGCCAATGCCCCCTCGGCGTGGACGGCGTCGGTGAGCCGGCGCAGGTCGGGGACGCGGGCGCGGTCGAGCACCAGGGTGTTTGCGTGGACGCGTCCGCCGGGTGAGACGGCGCAGTACGCGACGGTCGTCAGTGCGGCGCCGCCGCGGGCGACCTCGGCGTGGAAGTCGACGAGCCGGTCGGTGACGCGGCCGCGTGGCATGACGCCCTCGAACGTGGCCGCCTTCACGATGCGGTTGCGCAGCGTCAGGGGGCCCAGGCGGGCCGGCTCCCAGATATCGGGCTGGGGTGGTGGAACGGTCATGGTGGTCTGCCTTCTGGGGTGCTGGGTGCTCAGGCGAAGGTCGCGGCCAGCGCCGCGCGGGCCGGTCGCCAGGTGAGCCCGAGTTCGTCGCGGGTTCTCGAGTCGTCGGTGGGGGTGGCCGAGGTGAGGAGCCAGGCCGCCTCGTAACCGAGCCCGGGGCTGAGGTGTGTGAGTCGGGCGCTGAAACTCGCGACGTGGACGATCGGATCGAGTCCGAGGAAGGCCGCGCGGGTGAGGATCGCGGCGGTGGCCTGCGTGTTGATCTCCCACATCAACTGTTCGCGGCGGTCGTCGGTGCCCACTACGCCCGCGGCGTGGAGGAGGGCGTCGCAGCCGTCGAGGAGGCGCGCCACCGTCTCGGCGTCGCGGATGTCGCCGACCACCGGTTCGATCCGCGCGGCCTCACGGCGGCCGCCGCGAGCAGGGCGTCGGGAGTTTCGGTGGCCGGTGACCGCGGTCTTCATGTATCCGCCCCCATCGAATTACGGTGCCACTGGACCCGTAATGGGTACGATATAGCGCGGACGGCACTTCTGTCCCACAATTCGAACCAATGAATGCAACCGGAACCGGCCGCCCCCGCGACCCGCGGATCGACACCGACGTCCTCGCGGTCACCCGCGCGATGCTCGTGGAGTCGGGCTGGGAACAACTGAGCATGCGAGCCATCGCGACGCGGTCCGGGGTGAGCAGGGCGTCCATCACCAGGCGGTGGCCGTCGAAGGCGCACCTGGTTCTCGACGCCATCCTCGGCGCGACACCCGACCTGACGCCGTTCGAGGGCACCGATCGCGAAGGCTGGATCCGCTGGGTGGTGACCGGCAGCGCCGAACTGTTCTCACGACCCGAGGTGCGGGCGGCCACGCCGGGACTGCTGGCCGCGATACGGGACCACGACGATCTCCGGACCGCGCTCTGGCGGGGATTCAGCGGGCCGAGTACTCAACTGTTCGGAAGCGCGGATTCCGGGGAGTCGAGCACCGCGACCGCCGTGCTGGTGCTCGCCGCCGGCGCGGCCCTGTTCACGAGCATGATCGCCGTGGAGGACGACACTCCCGCATTGCGGGCGAAGATCCTCGAGTTGCTCATGCCGGTCGCCCATTCGGAACCCGAACGGGACTGAGGGTCAACCGATGTCGGTGACGGCGATCGTGGCCGGGTCGCCTGCGCCGCACTCGCGGCCCACCACCAGGGCGGTGATCTGCGGCGGGCGCGGCGCGGCCACCAGGAGCAATACCCCGGGCACGCCGTCGAGGCGGACCTCACCGGAACCGAGAAGCGCACGGGCCGGATCGATACCGTTGGCGCGCAGGCATTCTGCCAGCTGATCAGGATCCTCGAGCGGTCCGAGCTGCCGCGAACCGATCACGGTGAGGAGGCGTCCGGAATCGAGATCGGAGCCCAGGTCGAGAACCTCCGGTGCCTGCGAGGTCTCGGAACTGGGCAGGGCAACGGGCGGCGGCTCGGATTCCCGGCCGTCCGGTACGACGACCGCAACGGCCACCACGACCGCTGCTGCCGCCGCGAACGTTCCCGCGGCCGCGGCAGCCCACTTCCGGCGCCGGGCGATCGGCACGACGGTGGCCTCGGCGGGGGTGTCGCGTTCCGCGGCGAGCGCGCGGTTGATGCGGTCGGCGATGTCGGCGGGAATCGGGGTCGAGACGGAGTGATCGCGGCCGAGCGCACCGAGCTGATCGGTGACCCGGTCGAGGGCGTCGATGACGGCCATCGCCTGCGGGTCGCTGCGGACGAGCGGCCACAGACGATCGCCGACCGACTCCGGCAGCACCCCGGCATGCAGATCCGCGAGTAGGTCCTCGGAATAGGGAGGTTCGGGCAGTGCGGCATCGGACGGCTCGGATTCACGGTCGGCCATGGCACCTCCTCACCGAATCATCGTGGTCCGGGACATGGTCCGGGACGTCAGGACACTTCCCCGCTCCTATTAGGTTTTGACGCTGCGGAGTCATGATCGGTTCCCCTCCACCCGAAAATATTCGAGAGAAGCGGCCAGCTTCTTCCGGCCGCGGGCGCAGCGGCTCTTCACGGTGCCCTCCGGAACCCCGAGGAGAGCCGCGGCCTCGCTGGTCGACCGGCCCTCGAGGTCCACGGCCACGATCGCGGTCCGCTGATCCGGCGGGAGCTGCGCCAACGCGCGCTCGACCACCAGGCTGAGCTCCACCTCGGAGACGTAATCGCGGGTGTCGCGCGGTTCGTCGTCCTCGTCGGCGGACAGGGACACCGCCGGGCGGGCCTTGTTCCGGCGGATGCGGTCGAGGCAGGCGTTGACGACGATCGTGTGCAGCCAGCTCCGGACCGCGGCGTCCCGGCGGAACGAGCCCGCGTTGCGATGGGCCGACAGCAGCGCCTCCTGCAGGGCGTCCGCCGCGTCCTCGGTGGTGTAGCTGGTGCGTTTGGCGACGTGCCACAGGTGGTCGTAGTGCCGTCCGAGCAGGGTTTCGAAGGCGTGCCGATCGCCGGCGACGTGCGCAGCCAACAGGTCGACGTCCGAGGGCTCACCCTCGGAATCCCCCCGGAAGATTCGCACCGGCGGATGTTAGCTCAGTTCGCCGGCCCGCGAGCACCGGGTGCCGACTACGTGGAGGCGTTGAAACCGATGTCGGCGATGGACGATTGGTTCGTGCCGCGGGAATTGCTCAGGCCGGTGATCCACACCAGGACGTTCTTGGTGGGTCCCTCCGACTTGACCGGGATCTCGGTGACGCCGTTGCCGAGGACCTTCGAACCGAGCACCTGCGTCTGGTCGAGCGTCGGATTCTCGGACGGGGCGCTGCGGATCTCGACGTTGGTGCCCGGGGTCGGCGAGTTGATCCACACACTCGACAGGGTCGCCGGCTCGTCCAGCGTGACCATCAGGCCCACACCGTTCTTCAGCGAAGGGAACGGCTGAAAGTACGAGTCGGTGCTCCACACGGTGGACGTGTTGCCGTCGATGGCCAGCCGGGCGTTGGCGGCGGAGTCGGGTGTGCCCTGCGGCGAGAACACCGTCGCGCCCGAGGGGGTGATCGGAGCGACGTTCGCCGCCGGGGCGGGCGCGGCGGCGGGCGACTCCGGGTTCGGTGGGGCCTCGGCCGAGGTGGTGAGTCCGAAGTCCTGTTCGGTGAGCGGCGCGTCGGAACTGCTGCCCGTGAGGAACGTGGCGAGCCAGAATCCCAGCAGCGCCAGCACGATGATCGTGACGACCGCCAGGCCGACGAGCGCGGCGATCATCCGGTTGGACTTCTTCTTCTCTGCCTCCAGCGCTTCCGGGTCGGCGAGAGCGTGACCGGACGGGCTGGGGCCCCGCTGCCCGAGCCGCAGCACGGGGATGAACTCGGTCTTGTCGTTGACGACGGCCGCCTGATCGAGGATGTGCTGCACGGTGGCCGCCGTGCGGATTCCACCGTTCGGCTCGAGCGAGCGCAGGGCCACCGCGGAGATCTCGAACGGGACCTCCGGCCGGATCACCCGCGGACCGATGGGCTGCCCGCTGGAGTCGCGGTCGGCCAGTCGCATGCCGCCGACGCTGCCCGGGCGGTTCGAACCCGACGGCTCACCCGCGGGAGCGGACGGGTCGCCGAGCGGCCAGCGGGCGGTGATGAGCGCGTAGAGCATGGCGCCCAGCCCGCGCACGTCGGAACTCGAGTCGGAGTCGGCGAGCGTGGCCGGGAACGCCAGCACGGCATCGCCGTTGATGCTGATCCGGACGCGGTCGGGATGGTCGATGGACAGTGCCCCGCCGGCCCGGTGCGCGGTCTCGGCGGCCGCGGCGAGCGCGCGGATGGCGCTGGCGGCGCCGATCGGAGACGGCTTGGTGTCGGCCATCTCCCGTAGCGACCGGCCCGGAGTCCACTCGGCGACGACGATGCCGCCGGAGCTTCCCCGGACCACGTCGAGGACACGGGCGAGACCGGGCGAATTGATCCGGCCCAGTCGCAGGGTGCGCGACAGAATTGCTTGCGGGCCTTCGGGACCGGCCGAGGTGGAGCGCTGCTCGGAGTCGACGAACGTCAGCGCCACCTCGCGGTCGAGCTTGACGTCCAGTGCCTGCCAGAACTGCAGTCCCCGCGAACCGCCGTGCGGGGTCAGCAGGCGGTATCGACCACCGGCGACGGAGGCGCCGGGAATGAGCTTGGGGCCACGGGGAGTACGACGCGGGCCCGCTCCGGGGTCACGACCGGGCGCGGGTGTGATCGGAATCACGCCGGTGTCGTAGCTGAGATCCCGTGCGGGTGCGGAGCCCATGTGACGTGTGTCTCGACGTTCGTCGGCGGGCGACTCGCCGGAGTTTTCGCTGGGAGTCTTCGGCGCCGCCTTCTTCTCGGCGTTCGCCCCGGTCTCGTTGCTCTGCGCAGGTTTCGGAGTGCCGGCAGAGGCCGCGGACGCGTCGGCGGCCTTCTTTTGCGAGGTGTCCGCGTCTTTCTTCTGCGGTGCGTCGGCGCCGGCCTTCTTGTCGGACTTCGCGGAGTCGGTGGAGGCCGACTCGGACAAGATCCGGGTCGTCGGGGCGTCGACGCCGTTGGGTGCGGCGGCCGAATCGCGTTCGGACGCTTGCACCGTAGAACCTCCGGCTCTCTTGCTGCCGGCCACGTCGTCGTCGCTCACCCTCACTCCTTCATTTTCGAATGCCCAACTCCGACCAGTGCCGGGCGGCGATCCGACCCGCTCGTGTCCAGGGTACGGGAGTCCACCGGGTCGTTCGATACCACGCGGCTGTCCTCCGGCGTCGCGCGGTGTGGCGCGGACCACGGGAATCAGTTCTGTTTCGGCGTCTGCGAGCGGGTCGACCTCCGGTTCCGGTGCGGCGCCGCGACCGCGCAGGGCGCGGACCTTACGGGTGACGGCGACGGTGATGGACACGATTTCGGGGATCTTCGCGAACCAGAGGATCGCGAACGTGACGACGAGCATCAGCATGCCGCTGATGGCGACGCGGACCATGGAACCCGGTCCGCCGAACAGTTCGGTGAGCCGGTCGAGTTGCAGCAGCCGGTCGGCGCCGAGCATGGCGAGGGCGCCCGCGAGGGATGCGAGGACCACCACCCACACGGTCTTGCCGACGTTCGCCATCTGGAGATTGCCGAGACTGCGGTGCAGCAGGTACCCGCCGACGAGGGCACCGGTGATGTAGCCGAGGCCGTTGGCCACGCCGAGCAGGATCACCACCTGGTCGTCGCTCGAGGCGATCATCGGGGTGAGCGCGGACAGCGCGATCTTCACCGCGGTGATGCCGAGGACGATCCACGTGGGAGTCCACGCCTGTTCGCGGGCGTAGAACACGCGGAGCTGGATCAGCACGAGCGAGTACGGGATGAGCGTGAACGCGGACCAGCTGACGGCCTCGCCGAGACGTTCGGCGTCACCGGACCCGAAGTTGCCGTACCCGTACAGCGCCTGACCGATCTCCGGTCCGGCGAACGTGAGGAACGTGATGATCGGGATCAGGGAGATCATCGTCAGCCGGGTGGCGACGGACAGGTCGTCGACCACGGCGGGGGTGTCGTCGGCGGCGGCGTTGCGGCTGAGTCGCGGCATGATCGCCGTCAGCACCGTCACGCCGAGCACGCCGTACGGCAGCTGCAGCAGTAGCCACGCGTTGTTGTAGATCGCGGGACCCGACGCGTCCGCGTGGGACGAGATGCGGGTGGCGACGATCATGCCCGCCTGGCTGATCAGCACGTACAGGATGATGGCGACGGCCATGCCGCCGAACTGCTTGAGCCGGTCGTCGAGGCCCCACAGCGGTTTCAGCGAGATGCCCTCGCGCCGGATCGCCGGCACCAGACTCATCGCCTGCACCACGACACCGAGCGTGACGCCGACGCCGAGGACCAGCAGTTTCGGGTCGCTCATCCGGACAGGGTCGAGGGTGATCTCTCCCGGCGTGGCGTAGTAGATCACCAGCACGGTGAGCATCACGACGTTGTTCAGCACGGGGGCCCAGGCACCGGGTTTGAACACCTGCCGGGTGTTGAGAATCGCCGTGAGCAGTGCCGACAGTCCGTAGAACAGGATCGCGGGCAGCAGCAGATAGGACAGGGCTGTGGTGAGGGACGTGTTCACCTTGCCGTCGGCCGACAGGAAGACGTGGGTGGTGAGCACGGGCGCCGCGGCGGTCGCCAGCAGCGCCGCCGTTCCGAGCAGCACACAGGTGGCGGTGAACAGGCGGCGCACGAACGCGGCACCCTGGTCCGGGTCCTCCCGCTCGGCGCGCACCAGGACGGGCACCACGATGGCGGTGAGCACCGCGCCCAGCACCAGCTCGGAGATCATGTTCGGGATCTGGCTGGCGACGGTGAACGAGCTGGCCACCGACCCGCCCAGCAGTGTCAGGACGAGAAGCTGCTTGGCGAAACCGGTGATGCGGCTGACGAGCGTCGCCACCGCGATCGACCCGGTCGACGCCAGCAGGCGGGAGTTGCTCTGTTTCTGCGGCGCCGTCGACGGCCCCGAGTCCTGGACCGGAGGTGGTGGCGGAGGGTCGACCCGGATGGCCGCGAACTGCACCGTCGGCGCCTCGTCCGGCCGGATCTCCCGAGCCCAGTGGTCCCGCTCCCACGGCGCGACCCGGGGATGGGAGCGATCGGGAAGCCTCTGGCCCCTACTGGGCAAGTTCCCGGTCATGAACGTTCGTACCCTTCGTCAGCTGGATCCGGCTGGCCGCGGAATCGATGCCACAGCCGGCGGCCGGCGAGGAACAGCAGCAGAGCACCCGCGCATGCTGTCAGTATCGCCAACGCCTGCCCGTACGCGTTGGACCGTACCGTCACGCTGGTCGGCTCTCCCAGTTGCTGTCCATCGGCGGTGGTCAGAGAGAAGTTGACGACGAGCTTGCGGGAGTCGTTGGCCTCGGTGGGAACGGTGAGGGTGCGACTGCCCCGCGGAGGCAGCGTGGTGGGGCCGATGTCCGTGATGGTCATCCCGGAAGGCGCGTCCACCTGCAGACGGACGGTGATCCCGACCGGGAGGTCGTTTCTGGCGACCAGCAGCAGCGGGCTCTGTTCCGACGCCAGCGTGTAGACGCCGCCCGGCGACACGACGGTGACGGCCCCGAACATGTCGTCCATGGTTTCGGCCACCTCGTCGGCGCGCGTGTCGGACGCTTCTTCCGCGGACCGGCGTTCGTCGTCGCGGCGATGCGCGAGGCTCATCGACCGCACCAGGTCCTCGCGGAGCGGCGCGGTGAACCGCTCCGGGGTGAGCGGGGCCTGCGGGTCGTCGACCAGCGCCGCGTTCAGTGCCTCGATCCGGGGCATCTGGGTGGCGGCGGCGTCGCGGATGTGGGCGGGGACGCCGTCCTCGGCGGCCTGATCCGGGTAGTCCAGGCTCGCGACCTCGGGTGATCCGGGCTGACGTCCGAGCAACGCGGGCAACGGCCGGGGCGTCGCGAGCCCCGAGCGCATCAGCGACGACACCGTCGACAGCAGCGTCTTCGCGTCGTCGGCGCCTGCCGTCCACAGCTGCGGCGGCACCACCATCAGCGATCGGGGGACACCGGCGGCCCGTGCGGCCTCGGGTTCGAGGGCCGACCACGACACCGCACCGAGCGCGTCCTGCAGCCGGGCGGTCTGGGAATCGTCCGAGAGGTCGTACCGGGCGCGCTGGGGTGTGTAGGACGGAGTCTGCGGAGTCGTTCCCATCGCGGCGAGCGCCGTGCCGACGGACGGATCGAACAGCAGCGCGTCGACGCTCCCCGTGGCCGCGGGCGTCTCGGTGGCCGCCGGGGTGGTGGTCTCCCCGTTCGCCGGGACGGGGGCTGCGGGCGGCGGTGTCGCCTCGATGACGTGGGCGCTGTCCCGGGGCGTGGTCGTGTCGACGGAGTTCGCGGCCACGAGCGCGGTGGTCGCGTCGTCTCCGCGGAGCATCTGCGCGGTCGCGTCGTCGAGCACGCCGGCGTCGCTCCACACGAAATTGCGCAGCGACGTGACACCCAGCACATTGTCGACGATGTCGGCGGGGGCGTCGACGGCGGTCGCGGTGAGGTCGGCGTTCCCGACCTCGGTGATCGCGGACAGGTCGGCCTGCGCGAACGGCACCGACGTGGTGCACATCGTCGCGGCCAGCGTCCGGGCACGCTCGAGCCACGCCGACGCGGCCTCCTTGCCCGCACCCTCGTGCGCGGAACCGGTGGGATCGGACGGGTTGTCCACCACCAGATAGCCGCGCGTCATGTTCTCGACGGTGATCAGCAGGTCCGGGTCCACCGCCAGGCACAGACTGTCCCTCAGCGTGTGGTCGCGGTCGACGCTCTCCCGGGTGGCGAATTCCGCCGCCCCCAGCAGTTCGTCGAGCCGGCCGCCGTCGTCCAGTGAGGTCGCGAGGTCGTCGTCGACGAGACGCACCGGTTCGGTGACGGAGCCGGCGACACCCGCCGCGAGCCGGGGGCGGTCGGCGAGGGGCCACATCATGGTGACGGCGACGGGACTGGAGATGTCCGGGGGCACCGCCGGACTGCCCGGGACACCGAACACGGGCAGCAGGAACCGGGCGTCGTCGAGGCGCGCGGCCCCGCCGTACTCGGGGGTGCCGTTCACGTTCACCATCAGCGGGTACACGCCGGGTTCGGTGATGTCGAGAGAGAGGTCGGTGTCGGAACGCAGCGGCAGCGACAGCGTGAACTGCTTGCTCTGGCCCTCGTCGAGGCGGCCCGCGACCGTGTCGAACATGCCGACCGTGTCGTAGCGGGACTGATCGAGGGTGAGGGACGTGCGGAGACCCTCGCTGCTCGCGACGGCCGGAGCGCGTTGCAGTCGCACACTGACGTCGCGGACCGTGCGGTCGCCGATGTTCTTCACCGAGCCCGTGACGGTGACGATCGGGTCGCTCGTGGTGGTCACCGTGGACGGGGTGACGTTGTCGATGTGCAGTTCGAGGAACTCGGGGTCCTCGTCGACGAGCTGGGTCCCGGCGCTCTCCGGCGGCACGGGTTCCTGGGCCGACGCCACCACGGTGCTGGTGGGAACCAGAACGACCGCGAGTGCGGTCAACGTCACGGCACCGACCCGACGCAAAGCCATCCTCATCCGGCGTCTGGCCCCTTCTGGAGCTTCAGGTCGGAAGTGGGCGGAGTGGTAGTCATCTTGGAGATCAAGTCACCGGCGATTTCTGCGAGTTTCCGTTCGTCTGCGTAGGCCAGGCGTGATCCCAGCTCGGCGAGCGGCACCCACGCTACCTCGGTGACTTCCACGTCTTCGTCCGACAGTTCCCCGCCGAGGCATCTCAGCAGATAGTGATGGACGGTCTTGTGGACCCGGCGGCCCTCGGTGACGAACCAGTAGTCGATGCTGCCGAGTGACGCCAGGACGGTGCCCTGGATGCCGGTCTCTTCCTGGACCTCACGCATCGCGGTCTGTTCGGCGGTCTCGCCCTGCTCGATATGCCCCTTGGGCAGTGACCACAGCAGCCGCCCGCGACGGTCGGTGCGCCCGATCAGCGCGGCGCACAGATTCTCCCGCGGGCCGCCGAGTCCGTTGACGACGAGCCCGCCCGCCGACGTTTCCCGCACCGTCCTCATGTGGGGTTTCGCGGGTTTGCCGACGGCGCCGCGCCGCCGCGAGTTGCGGCGACTCCTGTTCGCACGTTCGGCAGCAGACACCCCATCGATAGTAGTTGGCTTTGCCGTTTCCACCGGAACGCCGCACCCGAACCGAGACGCTTCGTGACACACCTGTGGTGAACCGAACTGCGAGGTGACAGCGTGTATGCGTATCCCGCTATTTGCGCACCTCGGTAAGCTTCCTGGACGTGACTGCCCCTTCTCTCGACGACGAGCGCCGTACGCGACTGCTTGCCGGCGCCGCGGTGACGCTGCGCGAGCTGTCCGAAGTCCTGACGCCGCTCGGTGAGAAGTTCGCTTCCGCCGGTCACGAGTTGTACCTGGTGGGGGGCAGCGTCCGGGACGCGATCCTGGGTCGCCTCGGCACCGACCTCGACTTCACCACCGACGCCCGCCCGGAGCAGGTGCAGAAACTGCTGTCCGGCTGGGTCGACAACCAGTGGGACACGGGTATCGAGTTCGGGACGATCAGCGCCGCCAAGGCGGGTCAGCAGATCGAGATCACGACGTACCGGGCCGATGCCTACGACCGGGTGTCGCGCAATCCCGTCGTCCAGTTCGGGACGAAACTCGAGGACGATCTGGTGCGGCGCGATTTCACGGTCAACGCGATGGCCGTCCGGATCGGTGCGGACGGCTCGCAGGACTTCGTCGACCCCCTGAACGGCATGGACGCGCTGCTGGCCGGGGTGCTGGACACGCCGTCGGCGCCGGAGAACTCGTTCAACGACGACCCGCTGCGCATGCTGCGGGCCGCCCGGTTCGTGTCCCAGCTGGGATTCACCCTGCAGGAGCGCGTGCATCGGGCCATCGTCGACATGGCCTCGCAGATCGAGCGGATCACCGCCGAACGCGTGCGTGCCGAACTGGACAAGCTGATCCTCGGCGAGTTCCCCATCGACGGCATGAACGTGATGTGCGAGACCGGTCTGGCCGATTTCGTGCTGCCCGAGGTGCCGCAGATGAAGCTCGAGATAGACGAGCACCACCAGCACAAGGACGTGTACTGGCACTCGCTGACGGTGCTGAAGCAGGCCGTCGACCTCGAGGACGGCGACCCCGACCTGGTGCTGCGCTGGGCGGCGCTGCTGCACGACATCGGCAAACCGGACACGAAGCGCAACGAGCCGGGTGGCGGCGTGAGTTTCCACCACCACGAGGTGGTCGGCGCGAAGATGGTCCGTAAGCGGATGCGGGCCCTGAAGTACTCGAAGCAGATGGTCGACGACGTCTCGCAGCTCGTGTTCCTGCACCTGCGGTTCCACGGCTACGGCAAGGGGCAGTGGACCGATTCCGCGGTGCGCCGGTACGTGACGGACGCCGGTCCGCTGCTGCCGCGCCTCCACAAGCTGGTCCGCGCCGATTGCACCACCCGCAACAAGCGGCGGGCGGCTGCGCTGCAGGCGACGTACGACGACATCGAGGAGCGGATCGCCCGGATCGCCGAGCAGGAAGACCTCGCCCGGGTGCGCCCCGACCTCGACGGCAACGCGATCATGGAACTGCTCGGCATTCCCGCGGGGCCGGAGGTCGGGAAGGCCTGGAAGTACCTCAAGGAGCTCCGGCTCGACCGCGGTCCTCTCAGCCGGGACGAGGCCGAGGCCGAACTCCTGTCGTGGTGGGCCGCGCAGCAGGCCTGACCGATCCGCTGGTTCCTCCCCTGCTCAGCCACCCTGCACACCCAAATCGAGTGACGTCGGTCACATGAACTGGCCGTTGCCGTGGTGCCGACATCACCACCGCGCCCGCGGCCGGGTGCGAGAGACGTCATCGAACGCTCACCGGGGTTAATCCCGACGAAACACGCCGGTCGGCACCATTGATACAGGTCGTGAGCCAGGTGGACACGCGGCGACCGTGCAGGTGAGGAGCGAGTCGATGCAGCAGCAGAAAGCCGGGACTTCCACAGTGAAGACCGCCTGCTCGTACTGCGGTGTCGGCTGCGGCATGGTGCTCGAGGTCGGGATCGATCCCGAGACGAATGCCCGCCGGGTGCTCAAGGCGTCCGGCGACAAGGACCATCCCACCAACTTCGGGCGGCTCTGCACCAAGGGCGCGACGAGCGCGGAGATGCTCGTGGCCGGTGGCCGCATGGAAACCGGGTACGTGCGGGACGAGCGCGGGGAGGCGCCCACCGCGGTGGACGTCGGCGCCGCCATCAGCGAGACCGCCCGCCGGCTGAAGGAACAACTCGACGAGCACGGTCCCGACGCCCTGTCCTTCTATGTCTCCGGCCAGATGTCCATCGAGGCCCAGTACCTGATCACCAAACTGGCGAAGGGCTTCGTCGGGACCAACCAGATCGAGTCGAACTCGCGTCTGTGCATGGCCAGCGCCGGCACCGGCTACAAGCAGTCCCTCGGCGCCGACGGTCCGCCCGGCTCGTATCAGGACTTCGACAAGGCCGACGTGTTCTTCGTGATCGGCGCGAACATGGCGGACTGTCACCCCATCCTGTTCCTGCGGATGATGGACCGGATCAAGGCCGGCGCCAAGCTGATCGTCGTCGACCCGCGCCGCAACGCGACGGCCGACAAGGCCGGCCTGTTCATGCAGATCGCGCCGGGCACCGACCTCGCACTGCTCAACGGCCTGCTGCACCTGCTCGTGCAGAACGGGCACACCGATCCGGCGTTCATCGCCGAGTTCACCGAGGGCTGGGAGGTGATGCCCGAGTTCCTCGAGGAGTACACCCCCGAGAAGGTCGCGGAGATCACCGGCATCCCCGAGGCCGACATCCGGCAGGCCGCCCAGTGGATCGGTGAGGCCGAGAACTGGATGAGCTGCTGGACGATGGGCCTCAACCAGAGCACCCACGGCACCTGGAACACCAACGCGATCTGCAACCTGCACCTGGCCACCGGGGCCATCTGCCGTCCGGGCAGCGGCCCGTTCTCCCTCACCGGTCAGCCGAACGCCATGGGCGGCCGCGAGATGGGATACATGGGTCCCGGACTGCCTGGCCAGCGGTCCGTGCTCGCCGCCGACGACCGGGCGTTCATCGAGGATCTGTGGGAGCTGCCCGAAGGCAGCATCCGCACCGAGGTCGGCACCGGCACCGTCGACATGTTCGAGCGCATGGTGGCGGGCGACATCAAGGCGTGCTGGATCATCTGCACCAATCCCGTTGCCACCGTGGCCAACCGGCGGACCGTGATCGAGGGCCTCGAGGCCGCCGATCTCGTGATCACCCAGGACGTCTTCCTCGACACGGAGACCAACGGGTACGCCGACATCCTGCTGCCCGGCGCGCTGTGGGCGGAGTCGGATTCGGTGATGATCAACTCCGAGCGCAACCTCACCCTGCTGCAGCAGGCCGTCGACCCGGTCGGCCAGGCGCTGCCCGACTGGCAGATCATCGCCCGCGTCGCCTGCGAGATGGGATATGCGGACGCGTTCACCTACGAATCCTCGGAGGACGTGTTCGAGGAGATCAAGCGCACCTGGAATCCGAAGACCGGCTACGACCTTCGCGGCGTCAGCTACGACCGGCTGCGGGAGACGCCGGTGCAGTGGCCGAGCCCGCCCGGCAACCGTACCGATCGCAACCCGATCCGCTACGTCAACGACGGCGTCAGCCAGAACCTGCTGTCCGCTCCCGACGGTTCACTCCCCCGCCTCGCGTTCGCCACCGCGAGCGGCAAGGCCGCCTTCTTCCCGCGCCCGCACATGCTGCCCGCGGAGATGCCCGACGACGACTACCCCCTGGTCCTCAACACCGGGCGCCTGCAGCACCAGTGGCACACCATGACGAAGACCGGCAAGGTCGCCAAGCTCAACAAGTTGAACTCCGGCCCGTTCGTCGAGATCAACCCGGCCGATGCGCAGAAGCTGTCGATTTCCGAAGGCGACAAGGTGGAGGTCGCGTCCCGGCGCGGTCGCGCGGTGCTTCCCGCCGTCGTCAGCGACCGCGTGCTGCCAGGAGGCTGTTTCGCCCCGTTCCACTGGAACGACTCGTTCGGTGAATACCTCAGCATCAACGCCGTCACCAACGACGCCGTCGACCCCACGTCCTTCCAGCCGGAGTTCAAGGTGTGTGCCGTCTCCCTGACCCGGGTGGCCCCGGTGTCCGAGCCCGAGGTTCCCGAATCGGGTGGGGCTCTCACCCTCGCGAGCGGCTCGCCCGCCGCGGAGATGAGCCGCATTCTCGGACTGGATGATTCGGCATCCCCCAGCTTCGACGAACACGAGCGCACGTACCTCGCCGGACTTCTGGCGGGTCTGCAGTCCACCGAACTGCAGGGCGTTCCGGTTCTTCCGCGCACCGCGCCGATCTCCGGGTCGAAGAGGGTGTGGCTGGACGGTCTGATGGCGGGGCTGTTCTCCCGCTCCGCCGTACCGGACGGCTCCGCGGCGCCGGACACGAGTCCCGCGACCGCTGAATCGGTCCAGCACCCCGTGGTCGTGGTGTGGGCGTCGCAGACCGGCAACGCGGAGGAGTTCGCCGCCGAATGCGCCCGCCAGCTCGAGGAAGCCGGCCACGGCACGCACCTGACCAGCATGGACGACTACGACGTCGCGGGCCTTGCCGACGTCCGCGATCTCCTGATCATCACCAGCACGTTCGGGGACGGCGACGCCCCCGACAACGGCAGCAGCTTCTGGTCCGCGCTCAGCAGCGACGAGGCACCGAGGCTGGCGCAGACCCGCTACGCCGTACTGGCTTTCGGAGACTCGAACTACGACGACTTCTGCGGGCACGGCAAGCGGATCGACGCCCGGTTGGAGCAACTCGAGGCGAAGCGGCTGACCGAGCGCGTCGACTGCGAACCCGACTACGAGGACCAGGCGCACCAGTGGCTGACCCAGGTGCAGAACCTGGTCCGTGAGCGCGCGGCCGGCGGTGCTGCCCAGGCCGCCCCAGCGCCTGCCAGGCCCGCGGCGAAGAAGGCGGCGACGTTCACCCGGAAGTCTCCCCTCGTCACCCGGTTGACGAGGAACATCCCGCTCAGCGCGGCCGGTTCGTCGAAGGACGTGCGGCAGTTCGGCTTCGAGGTGAACGATCCGGAATTCTCCTACGAGGCGGGCGACGCGCTCGGTGTGTGGCCCACCAACAGCGATGGCGTCGTCGACGAGTGGTTGAAGGTCACCCGGTCGATCCCGGACACACCCGTCACGCTGCCGGACCTGCCGGAGATGACACTGCGGGAGGCGCTGCGCACGAAGCTCGAGATCACCAAGGTGACGCCCGAACTGCTGCGGTTCGTGCAGAGTCGCACGCAGGACACCGAGTTGGCGCGACTGCTGCGCCCGCACAACAAGATCGCGCTCCAGCAGTGGTTGTGGGGACGGCAGTCGATGGACGTGCTGGCGCAGTACGAAGTCGACGCCGACGCGGAGGAGTGGCTGGGCGTCCTCAAGCGCCTCCAGCCGCGGCTGTACTCGATCTCGTCGAGCCCCAAGGTGGACCCGGGTGAGGTGCAGCTGACCGTCTCCGCGGTGCGCTACAACCACGAGGGCAAGAACCGCTCCGGGGTGTGCTCGACGTTCCTCGCCGATCACTGCGACGACGTCGACGTGCCGATCTTCGTGCAGAAGTCGGCGCACTTCCGTCCCCCGTCGGCCGCCGATGCGCCGATGATCATGGTCGGTCCCGGCACCGGGATCGCACCGTTCCGCGGATTTCTGCACGAACGCAGGGAATTGGGTCACACGGGCAAGAACTGGATGTTCTTCGGTGAGCAGCACGAGGCTACCGACTTCTACTACCGCGAGGAGATGGAAGCTATGCACCGCGACGGATTTCTCACCCACCTCGATGCGGCGTTCTCCCGGGACCAGCGGCAGAAGATCTACGTGCAGGACCGCATCCGCGAACACGGCGCCAAACTGTGGGGCTGGATGCAGGAGGGTGCCTCCCTCTATGTGTGCGGCGACGCCAGCCGGATGGCCAAGGACGTCGACGAGACGGTTCGTGAAGTCGTCCGCACCCACGGTCGCCTCGACGAGGAGGACACCGAGCTGTACATGAAGCAGCTGTCCAGCGACAAGCGCTACGTGCGGGACGTGTACTGATCCGCATCTTCGGCGGTTTCTACTTGTTCGGTCCGTATATGCCGACATAGTATGGCGGTCATGACGCATGCGCGGACGACCTCCGGATGACGGGTATCCGGATACGACAGGCCGCGGAACTCCTCGGCGTCAGCGACGACACGGTCCGGCGGTGGATCGACAACGGCAGCCTCGCGGCGGACAAGGACGAGTCGGGCCGCAAGGTGATCGACGGTCCCGCCCTCGCCGAGTTCGCGCGCGCCAACGCGTCGAAGTCGCCCGACCTGCTCGGATCGGAATCCTCGGCACGTAACCGATTCACCGGCATCGTCACCGCGGTCGTGATGGACAAGGTGATGGCCCAGGTCGAGATGCAGTGCGGGCCTTTCCGTGTCGTTTCCCTGATGAGCAGTGAAGCCGTTCGCGACCTCGGGCTCGAGCCCGGCAAGGTCGCGGTAGCCGTCGTCAAGTCGACCACGGTGATCGTCGAAACTCCTGGAGGAATTTCATGAAAATGTCCTGGCGCCGGGTCACGACGGGGGCTGCTGCGGCCGCGCTCGGTCTGGGCCTTCTCACCGGTTGCGGTTCGAACGACGACAGCGGTGCCTCGGGTTCGGCCGAGTCGACGTCCGCGGCCGCATCGGGCGGCGACATCACGGTGTTCGCCGCGGCGTCGCTGAAGGGCACGTTCACCGAACTCGGCGAGATGTTCGAGACCGCGAACCCCGGATCCCACGTGGAGTTCAGCTTCGCGGGTTCGTCCGACCTCGCCGCGCAACTCGACCAGGGCGCTAGCGCCGACGTGTTCGCGTCCGCCGACACGAACAACATGAAGAAGGTCGTCGACGCCGGACTCGTCGCGGGAACCCCCGTCAACTTCGCGACCAACACGCTGACCATCGTGACGGCACCCGGAAACCCCAAGGGCATCACGTCGTTCGCGGATCTGAACCGTGAGGGAACGCTCGTCGTCACGTGTGCCCCGCAGGTTCCGTGCGGTTCCGCGACACAGAAGGTCGAGACGGCTTCGGGTGTCGACCTCACCCCCGTCAGCGAGGAGTCGTCGGTCACCGACGTGCTGAACAAGGTGACGGCCGGTCAGGCGGACGCCGGACTCGTGTACGTCACCGACGCGGCAGGTGCGGGCGACAAGGTGACCGCCGTGCCCTTCCCGGAGGCGGCGCAGGCCGTGAACACCTATCCGATTGCCGCGCTGTCCGCTTCGAAGCAGCCGGAGGCGGCGCAGGGCTTCCTCGACCTCGTCACCGGACCCGAGGGCCAGGCGGTGCTGGCGAAGGCCGGATTCGCTCAGCCGTGATCCGAGCGCCGCGCGTGAAGGTTCCGTCCGGGCTTCCGGGCTGGATCTTCGTGCCCGCAGCGGTGGGCGGCCTGTTCGTCGTCCTGCCGTTGTTTGCGATGCTGGCGAGTGTCGACTGGACGCGCTTCTTCGAACTGGTCACGTCGGAATCCTCACTCGCGGCGTTGGAACTGAGTCTGCGCACCGCCGCCGCAAGTACTGCCCTGTGCATCCTGCTGGGCGTCCCGATGGCGGCGGTGTTGTCCCGCAGCAGCTTTCGCGGACTCAACGTGCTGCGTTCGCTGGTGCTGCTGCCCCTGGTACTCCCACCGGTGGTCGGGGGCATCGCCCTGCTCTACACGTTCGGCCGGAAGGGTCTGATCGGGCAGCACCTCGAGGTCGCGGGCATCCACATCGCGTTCACCACCACGGCCGTGGTGCTCGCACAGACCTTCGTCGCGCTGCCGTTCCTGGTGGTGAGCCTCGAAGGGTCGCTGCGGACCGCGGGCAGGCGGTACGAGCACGCCGCCGCCACGCTCGGTGCGAGTCCCACCACCGTCTTCCGGCGGGTGACGCTCCCCCTGGTGCTGCCCGGACTCGTGTCCGGTTCGGTGCTGGCGTTCGCGCGGGCGCTCGGCGAGTTCGGGGCGACGCTGACGTTCGCGGGCAGTCTGCAGGGCGTCACACGGACCCTGCCGCTCGAGATCTACCTGCAGCGCGAGACGGACGCGGATGCGGCCGTGGCATTGTCGCTGGTGCTGGTGATCGTCGCGGTCGTCATCGTGGTGGGTTCGCGGGGCTGGGCGTCGAGGGCGGCGCTGTGACCGGCCTGAGCGTCGAGGCCAGGGTCGCGGCGCGCGGCGTCGAGGTGGGATTCGACCTCGCCGACGGTGAGGTGCTGGCGGTCCTCGGACCGAACGGCGCAGGCAAGTCGACGGTGCTGTCGGTGGTCGCGGGCCTGGTCCGGCCGGACGCCGGACGTGTCGAACTGAACGGTCGCGTGCTCACCGACACCGAGCGTGGCATCGCGGTGCCGCCGCACCGGCGCGGTATCGCGCTGCTCGCGCAGCAGGCACTGCTGTTTCCGCATCTGACGGTGGCCGCGAATGTGGCGTTCGCGCCGCGTAGTTCGGGCCGCGGACGCCGGGAGTCGCGGGCGGTCGCGGAGAAGTGGCTGGACGCAGTCGATGCGGCGCAGTTCGCCGATCGCCGTCCGCACGAGTTGTCCGGGGGGCAGGCGCAGCGGGTTGCGGTCGCCAGGGCACTCGCCGCGGAACCGCAGGCGCTGCTGCTCGACGAACCCATGTCCGCCCTCGACGTCGCTGCGGCCCCCGCCCTGCGGGTGCTGCTCAGGCGGGTGCTGCGGGAGGGCGACCGGACCGCGGTCGTCGTCACCCACGACGTTCTCGACGCGCTGGCACTGGCCGACCGGGTGATCGTCGTCGAGGGCGGACAGGTCGTCGAATCCGGTTCGGTGCGCGACGTGCTGACGCGCCCGCGCAGTGCGTTCGCCGCGCGGATCGCCGGACTCAACCTCGTCCCCGTGTTCGCGGCGCAGGACGGGTTCGAGACGGAGACCGGTGTTCGGATGCAGGGTCTGCTCGACGCCGACTTCGTCGGGGGCGCGCCGGCCGTCGCGGTGTTCGCACCGCATTCGGTGGCCGTGCACAGGCGGTCTCCGGAAGGCAGTCCACGCAACGTCTTCCAGGTGACCATCTCGGAGATTGAGGTGCGCGGGCCGACGGTCCGGGTGCGCGCCGCCGAAGCCGGAGGCCGGCTGGAGCTGAGCGCCGACGTGACCGCGGCGTCCGTCGCGGAACTCGATCTGGTGCCGGGCCTGGACGTGTACTTCGTGGTCAAGGCCACCGAAGTTGCGCTTCACACCGTGCGTACTTGTTAACGTCGGGCGGTTGAGAAGTACTCACGGGTGCAGGGACGCATGCATCAGGTAGACGTTGTAGCTGTCCCACTCCGAGATCGTGAAATACAGATCCTCGCCCGTCGACCACGGGTGGATGAAGCCGCCGTACGCCTTCGGATAGTCGGCCGTGTCGACGAGCGTCGCCGCGTCCGACCATGCACCCTGCGGGCTCGACGACTGCCGGAGGATGATCGAACCGCCGACGGGTTCGAGGTAGCTCATCTGCCACGTGTCCGCGGCCGCGTCGTAGCGCACCGACAACTCGCTGGCCACCCCACCGACGATGGGGGTCGCGAGGCGCTGGGACACGGGTGTCCACGTGCCGTCCGACCAGTACTGGTACGACGTGGTGTTGAGTACCTGGTCGACGGGTACCCGGGCCAGGCCGATGGTGCCGATCCGCCCGTTGGGGGTGCCGAACATGTACACGTAGTCGCCGTGCGGCACCATCGCGGACACCTGGAACCGGGCACCGAAGATGTTGTCCCACTTGGCGTGCTGATCCTTGATCCAGGTCTGCCCGTTGTCGTCGGAGTAGGCGATGCCGCCGTAGTTCGTGTACCACATGCCGGGGACCATGCTCCAGCGCTTCACCGACATGTAGCTGAGGTACTGACGGTCACCGATCGCGAACCCCGACGTGGGGATGGTGGTCGTCTCGAAGTTGTTGATGTGCCTGCTGTCGATGATCTCGGCGGCGTGGCACCGGCTGTCCTGGACCATGCTGTCGATGGTCATGCCGTCGGACAGGTCGGTGTCGGTGCTGTGGCCGAGAACGTTGCTCCGCCAGTCCTCGCCGAAGGCGCCGGGCGGGGCCCAGTCCTTGCCGAACGTGTCACCGAACGCGACCGCCACCTCGCCGGGCCTCGTCTCCCACGTGATGCCGAGGTCGGTGCCGTCCACCTGCCAGCGCTTGTCCGTCCGGTTCTCCGAACCCTGTCCGGTCAGCTGCGACACCAGCCGGACGTCGCCGACGGCCGGCTTCGCCATCGCGGCGGTGAGGGAACCACGTACGGCCGGGTTGATCTCGACCGGCGGCGCCGGTTTCGGTTCGGGTCCCGGACCGCCGGGAACGGGAATGGGAATGGTCTCGGGCCGCGGATCGATCGAGATCTTCGGGATGGTCAGCGCACTCGAGCCCGACGACCCCGATGACCCCGACGACCCTGCCGAACCCGAAGAACCCGGGCCGGTTTCCGGTTCGTCGACGTCGTCGGTGAGGTCGGGGCACGGGTCCGCGCACGGATCGGCGGGGAGGTCCTGGGCGACGCGGCTCTGGTCGATGCGCGGTCCGGGGACGGGGACGGGCACGAAGTCGGGGTACGGGATCGGGATGCTCACGGTCGGCGGGATCGGGGGCAGCAGTGGCCCGCCCGGGCTCGGCGGCTCCTTCGCCGGGTTGAATCCGGTCTCGCCGCAGGCGTTCACCGGGAGCCAGGGCAGGGTCTCGGCTGACGCCGGTGCGGCGGTGAAACCGATCGTCGCGGCGACGACGGCGGCCACGTACAGGGGCACTCCGGGCACAGACCAGGACTTGTCGACCACGGGACCCCTCCACATCGGTGGTCGGAGTGACGGTGGACCGACCTGCACGCGCGGGGTCGAAGATAACATCGGGGGACGGCATCCGCGGCGCACGCGCCCGGCCCGTCCGGTTGCGGTCCGGTCACAGTGCGGTTTCACCGTCGCAGCGGAATTCGCGGATATTCGGTGGAACCGGATGCGGTCGCGCTGCGTCCAACCTTCATATGGATCCTCTCGAGTACTCGTTCGGAACCGGTGCCGACGCCCCGGTGGCGTGGACGTCGCCCGCCGATCTCGACCTCGGACCGTCCGGCGGTGTCGACGCGGTACGCCTGGACTTCGACGGCGACGGACTTCTCGACGACGCGATGTGGGATTCGGACGGCGACGGGGTGGCCGATCGTTCGGTGCTCGACTACGACGCCGAGGACGAGTCCCGCTACTTCACCGATCCTTCCGGCGGCGGGACGTGGAACGCCGAGATTCCGCGCGAGCCACCGGTGATCGCGGCGGTGCACACGTGGCGCCCCGATCCGGTGGTCGGCACCGCTGGGACCATTGACGCCGGCGCCGAAGCCGGGCAAGGTGGGTTGGGATTTCAAACTTACCGAGGGTTCGACGAGGAGAACACACGATGACCGATCTGACCCGCGAGGCGGCGAGCGCCTTCGTCGTCGCAGCCGGACTGGAACTCGACGAAGTGTCGGGAACGAAGGTGGTCGGCCACATCGACCTGTCCGCCGACCATCACACACCGTGGGGAGTAGTGCACGGCGGCGTCTACACGACGGCGGTCGAATCGGCCGCGAGCATCGGCGCGAGCACGGCCGTCGCCGACCGCGGTCAGTTCGCGGTGGGCGTGCACAACGGCACCGACTTCCTGCGGGCCCGCACCGAGGGGCGGGTCGACGTGGTCGCGGTGCCCATCCAGCAGGGCCGCGTGCAGCAGTTGTGGTCGGTGGTGATCACGGCGTCCGACACCGGCAAGGAGGTGGCTCGCGGTCAGGTCCGCCTGCAGAACGTGCCGATGCCGGGGTCGGAATAGCCCGGTTCTCAGGCAGGTTCGCGCCGGGTGTTGAACAGCACGCCGACCAGTCCGAGGCCGTAGAACGCCCCACCCGCCAGCACCAGTGCGAGTGATCGGCCGTCGGGGGCGATCACGAGGGACGCCGCGGCGATCGACCCGATGAACGCGACGTTGAACACGGTGTCCTGAAGCGCGAACACCTGTCCCCTGCGGTCGTCCTCGATCTCGATCTGCATCGCCGCGTCGCCGCTGAGTTTGATGGACTGTCCGGCGAATCCGAGTAGCAGCGCGCCGCACAGCAGCGACGCCTGCGTGAGGGTCGCGACGAACGTGCACTGCACGACGAGCGCGAGGATCAGGCCCCCGACGATGGTGCGGGACCGTCCGATGCGCGGAATGAGGAACGGTGTCGAGATCGCTGCCAGCAGCATGCCCGTGGCGGTGGCGCCGAGCGCGACACCGAAACCGGCGAGGCCGCCTGGCAGGGCGCTGACGGTGGCGGTGTCGCGCAACACCAGAACCATGATCAACGTGTTGACGCCGAACACGATCCGGTGCGTGCCGATCCCGATCATGGCGGTCGTGACGCCCGGAGAATGCCACACGGCGAGCGCCCCGTTGCGCAGTCCGGCGGCGACGGCGCGGACCGCCCCGTATTCGGGTTTCTCGTCGGCGTGCGGACCGAGAAGTCGATGGTGGAAGCGCGACGCCGCGAACGCGGCCACCGCGGAACCGCAGGCGGCGGCCGCCACGGCGATTCCGGAGCCGCGGTCACCGGCGCCCACGAACGAGATGATGGCGACGGACGTCGCGGCCCCCAGCGCGGCGACGACGGAACCGGTGGTGGCGAGCACCGAATTGGTGGCCACGAGCCAGGAACGGTGCACCACGCGCGGCAGCGCCGCCGAGACTCCCGCGAGAACGAACCGGCTCACACCGATGGCGGAGAGGGCGAGCACGAGGAGCGCGGATTCGCCGGTCCCGGTCTCCAGCAGCGCGGCGGTCACCAGAATCAGCAGTCCGCGCAGCACATTCGCCCACAGCAGCACGCTGCGGCGGTCCCAGCGGTCCAGGAGTGCGCCCGCGTACGGTCCGATCACCGAGTACGGCAGCAGCAGCACCGCGAAGCCGGCGGCGATCGCGACGGGATCCGTCTCCCGCTCGGGGTTGAACAGAATCGCGCCACCGAGTGCCGCCTGGAACATGCCGTCGCCGAGTTGGCTGGCGAATCGCACGGTGGCGAGACGGGCCAGTCCGGGCGACCGCCGGAGCGTGTACGCCGTTCTGCGCCACGCCTCGCGCCGGTCCCCGAGCTGTTTCGCCATTCACAGGACCCTATCCGGCGGCCGCGACCGACCTGTCCTGCCACCACCGGACTGTCTCCTCGGCAGCCCGGTCGAGTGGCGTCGGGGCCAGTCCGAGGCGGGCCTCGCTCTCGGACGAGTCCATCACGAACGGCTCCTCGAACTGGTACAGCATCTCCGCGAGTTCGCGGGTCCCCTGGTGGACGAGCCCGCCGCCGCGGATCACCCAGCCGGGCAGGGTGCCCACCTTCGGGGCGGGAACCCCGGCGGCCTTCGCGTAGGCCTCGACCATCTGCCGCTGGGTGACGGCCGGCGCGGTCGGTGCGTGCAGCACCGAGTTCCACAGCGCCGGGTCGTGGGCCGCGGCGATCATCGCGGCCGCGAAGTCGTGGATGTACGTGAACGAGTGGGGCAGGTCGGCGGAACCGAGGACGCGCATCGTCTTGCCCGCGAGGACGACGGGCACCATGCGCTCGCCGGCGTGCGCGTTCAGCACCCGCGGTCCGAAGAAGTCGGACGCGACGACGCTGACGGTGGGCGTCGAGGACTCGGCGCGGGCCTTCAGCAACCGGGTCCGGATGCCGCGCTTACCGGAGTCGGCCGACCGCGGCGTGTGCTCGGTCATCGGCTGTCGAGACGCGTCGTAGGAGTAGAGGCTCTCGGGGAAGACGACGACCGCGCCGACGCGTCCGGCGGCCTCGAGGACCGTCTGCTCGGCGGCGGGGAGTTCGCGCTCCCAGGCGTCGGCGTTGTAGGCGGCGTGGATGCAGTGGTAGACGGCGGTCGCTCCGTCGAATGCCTCCTGCAGCGCGGCGGCGTCGGAGACGTCGACCTTCCGCCGCTCGATCAGGGGATGGTCCGGGCCGCTGCCCGAGCGGGTGAGGACCCGCACCCGTCGGCCCTGTTCGGCGAGCTGCCGGGCGACGGTCCAGCCGACGGGTCCTGCTCCGGTGACGATCTCGAGGTTCGACATTTCTGCTCCCGCTGAGTGAGTCGATTTCGGTGATTCGAGAGCACTGCTCTCTGTTATTCGAGAATGCTCCCTCCGGTCCGCAATGTCAAGAGCAGTGCTCTCGTTTGTTGACACTGCTCTCTGAAATTGCGACGCTGGACCCCATGCCAGGAACACCACGCGAGCGCGCCCGCGAGCAGACGTTGCAGGACATCACGAGGATCGGTCGCGAACAGTTGGCCTCGGTCGGGGGTGCGGCCCTGTCGCTGCGGGCCGTCGCGAGGGACCTCGGCGTGGTGTCGTCCGCCGTGTACCGGTACGTCAAGAGCCGCGACGAACTGCTGACGCTGCTCGTCGTCGACGGATACAACGAACTCGGCGACGCCGTGGAGGCCGCGGTGGCGTCCGCGGCCGGACCGCGGGAGCAGTTCCTGGCGCTCGGACGTGCGGTGCGGGAGTGGGCGCTGCGCGAGCCCGCCCGCTACGGATTGCTGTTCGGCAGCCCGGTTCCCGGTTACGACGCGCCCGGGGAGCAGACGACGACTCCGGGAACGCGGGTGATCTACGCGCTCGTCGGGATCTTCGACAACGCGTTCCGGGCGGGCAAGCTCGCGGCGGACGCGGCGGCGCCCATCGACGACCGGCTCGCCACCGACCTCGACCGCGTTCGCGCCGAACTCGGCCTCACCACACCCGACCATCTGCTCGCCCGCGGCGTGCTGGTGTGGTCGGCACTGTTCGGGGCCGTGAACTTCGAGGTGTTCGGGCAGTACGGCGCCGACACGTTCACCACACCGGGCGCACTGTTCGAGCACCACCTCGCCGTACTTGCCGAGACGGCGGGGCTGCCTGCGGCGTAAAGCGGCGAACCGGACGCAGGTCGCGTCCTCCGTCACATCGCGTTCGCCGCGGTGGGATGATGTTCAGGTGGCGCACGCAGAAGAACCCGAAGATCGAACGGCGTCGACGGAACCGGTGGTCCGGCCCGGCAGCCTGTTGGTCTCGTCCACAGATCTCGTCGAACCCGCATTCCGTCGCACCGTGATCTATGTGATCGAGCACAACGAGGCCGGAAGCCTCGGTGTGGTCATCAACCGTCCCAGCGAAACCGCCGTCCACGACGTGCTGCCACAGTGGGCGCCGCTCACCGCGCGCCCGTCCGCGCTGTATGTCGGCGGTCCCGTCAAACGTGACGCCGCACTGTGCCTGGCGACGCTGCGCACCGGCGCGCAGGCCGACGGCGTCCCCGGTCTGCGCCGGGTCCACGGCCGCGTGGTGATGGTCGATCTCGACTCCGACCCCGAAGTCGTCGCCCCGCTGGTGGAGGGTGTCCGGATCTTCGCCGGCTACTCGGGCTGGACATACGGTCAGCTCGACTCGGAACTTCAGCGCGACGACTGGATCGTCATCTCGGCGCTCGCGTCGGACGTCGTCGCCCCCGCCCGGGTCGACGTGTGGGCGCAGGTGCTGCGCAGGCAGCCGCTCCCCCTCGCCCTCCTGGCCACCCACCCGATCGACGTCGAGCGGAACTAGCCGACACACCCCGCGCACGTCCCTGGGCTGTCGGGGACGGGTGGTATCAACAGAGGTGGGGAACGAGAAGTGAGGAGGACAGCACACGTGATCGACACCTGTCACGGAACATTGATCGTGCACACGCTCTACGGAGCCGAATGCACCGACGAGTCGTGCGTCGAGTTGTCCGAGGTCCGGCACGCACTGATCATCGACTGCGACGAATTCGGTGACTGCGGGTGCTCGGCGGAGTTCGCCGAGCAGTTGCGTCACGCCTCCTGAGAATCCACCTCGAGCGTCACCCCGACCTCCGACAGTCGCCGGCTCAGCTTCGGGAGATGGCTGCCCGGCCAGTACAGCTGCGCACAGTCCCGGCACCGGCTGAACTGGTGTTCGTTGCGCGCGACCCCCGGCGGCGCCTCGGCGAGCGCGTCGTCGCGGGGAATCGGCGTGAGTAGCCCGTTGCATCGCGCGCACCGCGTGAACGGCGTGATCCGCGACCGAAGGTCGAAGCGGTCCAACACTTCCCGCAGCTGCCGGCGTGGGTCCGTTTCGTGTAGGAACGCCCCGTGGGTGACCGCCGACCTCTTGAGCAGTCCCGTGTCCCGGGTCAGGACGATGCGGTGCTCGGCGAGGGAGATGTCCACCAGTTCCGTGTCGTCGAAGTCGTTGCGGTAGCGGGTGTCGAAGCCGAGCAGGCGGAGGTAGCGGGCGAGGCGGCCGAGGTGCACGTCGAGCACGAATGTCGGGTCCCGCAACGGTCGCGGGCGCAGTTGCGTCACCCCGGTCAGGTCGAAACGCTCGAACACGGGATACACCGCGACGCGTTCGCCGCCGCGCAGGAGATACGCGAAATCGACGGACACTTCGTCGACGAGGATCAGATCCACCTCGGTGTGCGGGACGCCCAGCGCCTCGATGCGGTCCTTCACCGACGGGGTGCCGTCGAATCGGTGCTCGAAGGTGCGCTTGCGCTGCACCGGCGGCAGAAAGTCGTTCAGCTCCTCGTAGAAGCGGAACTCGCAGTGGCGAAGCGGTTCGGGCATCGGCATTTCACGTCCTCAGGCCACAGTACTGGCCGCCTCGGCCCGGTCCCCACCCTTCGTGCGGACGCCCAGCACGGCGACGACGCCGCACAGGACGGCGCCGATGATCGCGAGTTCGAGGACGGCCACGTGCATGCCCTGGACGGTGATGGCGATGCCCGCGCAGATGGACGGTACCGCGAGACCGACGTAGCCGACGGTGAAGAACGCGGCGAGTGTCCCGCCCTGGGCATCGGGGGCGTGCTCGGCGGCCGCGGCGCCCACCGCGCGCATCGCACCGGCGAACGAGAGTCCGTGTCCCACACCGACGACGACCGTCACGGCGCACAGCAGGGCGAGGGACGGCGCGAAGTCGACGACGAGCAGACCCACCATGCCGACGCCGACGGCGCCGATGCCCAGCGTTCGGCAGAGCACCGTTCCGAGCCGGTTGGCGACGAGTTGCGCCGACACCGAGCACACCATGACCAGTGCGGCGGCACCGCCGGCGACCACCAGGTTGCTCACGTCGAGCAGGTCGATGATCCACGTCGGGACCACCGACTGGAACAGGCCGACGGCGCCCCACGCCAGCGCCACTCCGAGGGAGGACAGCCAGAACACCCGGCGGAGCGGTGCGGGGACGTGCGGCACCTGGAACAACTGGGTGGGGCGTGACTGTCCGCCGGTGGGTGCGGGGAGCAGCAGCACCAGGATCAGCGCGGGCAGGAGCGCCAGCGTGAACAGCACGTACGGCAAGACCAGGGCGTGTGGAAGGTACTGCGCGACGGCGCCGCCGAAGAGCGGGCCGAGCGCCGCACCGAGGGCGGTGGTGAGGGTGGCGGCGAGACCGGCGCGGCGAAGGTTCCGGGCGGGTTCGTGCTCGATCAGGGCGGCGGAACCGGCGGCCGAGCACGCGCCGACGGCGATCCCCTGGGAGATCCGGCCGAGGAACAGCCAGACGGTCGAATCGGCGAAGGCGAGGAGCACGGCGCCCAGCACGCTGAAGAAGATCGCGGCCAGCAACACGAAGCGGCGTCCGAGCGCGTCCGACAGCGGGCCGAAGAACAGCAGCGAGGGAAGCAAACCGGCGACGTAGACGGCGAAGATCAGCGTCTGGACCAGCGGGGTGAAACCGAATTCGTGGCGGTACAGCGAGTACAGCGCCGTGGGCATGTTGGAGCCGAGGAGCAGGACGACGAGGAGATAGTTCAGACCGTGGAAGTGGCGGCTGGTGGTGCGGGCGGTGGCGGTCGGGAGGGTGCCGGCGCGAGCGGTTGACGTGGACGTGTGGGGTCGCCTCCTCGGGCTGTCCGAATATGTGAAGCTGTCCAAATACATGGGACGTCCTACGTAGTTTAGACGGGCCGGTCGGGACGAGCGAGCCGACGAGGTGTGAGGATGAGTACATGACGGTGGTTCGGCGCGAGTCCGCGTATCAGCAGTCCCTGGACTGGATGCGCGGCAGGATCGCCGAGGGCGACTGGAAGGTGGGCGAGCGCATCCCCACCGAACCCGAGCTGATGACGCTGCTCGGGGTCGGGCGCAACACCGTGCGCGAGGCCATCAAGACCCTGACGTCCACGGGCATCCTCGAGATCCGGCGGGGATCGGGGACGTTCGTGCGGGCACGCACCGACATCGGCGGGCTGCTCGGGCGGCAGGTCGCGGTCGCCGAGATGCTCAACGTCTTCGAGGTCCGGCGGGCCCTCGAGACGGAGGCCGTCCGGCTGGCGTGCGGGCGGCGCACCGACGACGACCTGCGGTCGCTGTCCGCGCTACTCGACGAACGGCAGCGCACCGCCGACGAGGCATCCCGATTCGCGGACGCCGACCTCGCGTTCCACCTCGGGGTCGTGGAGGCCGCGCACAATCCGGTGCTGTCCGACCTGTTCGCCGGGATCCTCGAACCCACCCGCGCCACCTACGACTTCACCGAGGGCGTCCACCCGCCGTCGCTGACCACCGACGACCACCACGCCGTCGTCGACGCGATCGCCGCCCGCGACGAGGACGCCGCCGTCCGCGCCGCCCTCGGCTACCTCGACCGCGTGCTCGACGCGGTGCACCAAGCCTCCCGCCCGTGAGTGGTTAGCGAGTCCCTGCACTCTTTGCGCACTCACGGGCGGCGGAGCCGCCTGTCGGCGAACGCGTTGAGTGCGCCGGCCATCTCCTCGGCCCGCGCGCTGGTGACGGTCAGGCGGTCGCCGCACGCGGTCGTGACGATCACTGCGGGGCCGGTCCTCGTCACGACGCCGTAGTTGCGCCTGCCCTTGACCTTGAGTCCCCAGCCGCCGAAGTCGTCGAACGGTGCGATGACGTCGACGCGGGCGCCCTCGATCTCCTCGATCCCGTACTGCAGCGCGGTCATGCCCATGTTCACCACCCGGATACCGGTCCGGTCGACGATCACCCGGAATCGGAGCAGGCTCACGATCAGCAGCCCCACCGGAACGAACACGGCGAGCGGCCACCACGCGTCGACGAGCAGGCAGACCGCGAGAGCAGGCACGACACCGAGCAGCAGGAGCAGCACCAGCGAGCCGACGGTGCCGAACCCGACCGTGTCCGCGACGGTCGCAGGGTCGTCGGCGCGCGGCAACCGTGGGTCGGGAGTACCGGTCGCGGCAACCCGGGGCCGGTAGTCGCGGAGCAGGGCGGCGCCGATCAGGCCGACGACGGCGCCGATCACGACACCGAGGCCGAGCGACCACAGCGGGAGTTCGGTGTCCGCGGGGTCGGTGACATCGAGTTGGACGTAGAGCAGCAGCACCTGCACCGTGAGGATCAGGCCGACCACGGACAGCCCGACGACGAGCATCGTGCGGCGCATCATCAGCATTGCCTGGGCGAGGGCGGCGATCGCGGCGCATCCGCCGCCGAACAAGACCGTCACCAGGGCGAACGTCCAGGCGCTGGACATCGGGGTGGAGAAGCCGTCCGGCGAGGTGGTGGTCCAGTGCGTCGCGATCTGCGCCGGGAGCCGCGGTTCCCAGACCTTCGTGAGGATCACCCCGGACAGCGCGGCGATCACCGGGAGCAGCAGACCGAAGACTGCGCCTGCGGGGTCGACGACGCGCGAGGAGTTCACCGGACGGGCCGTCGCCTGCCGGTCAGGACGGCTGGCAGGCGCCCTTCAGGGAGCACGCGCCGCAGGAACTGCCGCATCCGCCGGTGTCGGCGGCGGGCACCGACGCGGCGGCACGGGCACCGAGCGATCCGCCCGTCGCCGCGGTGAGCGCGGCGGCCACGACGCTGACGAGGACGGCGCCGATTCCGAAGACTCCGCCGATCAGGATTCCGGCGATTCCGCCGATGACGAGGAGCCCGGCCGCGGCGAGCAGGGTGGGCCCCGCGACCTTGTTGGCCAGCGCAAACGTCTGATCGTCCCGCATCGTCTCGGGGGTGCGGACACCCGCCCACCGGTTGCGCGGGAGGCGCTCGGCGAGGCCTGCAACGGCGACACCGGAGACGGCGACGGCGAGCACGAACAGCACGACGGAGGCAATCAACACGTGACCAGGATACGGCGGACCCGGATGCGCAGGTGAGCCCGGGTGGGGTGAGGCTCTACCCTGGTTGTCGGTATCCCCCTGATCCAGAATGTCAGCCAAGTAGATAGCGACCACAGTGACCGAGCACGTGCAGCCCGCCAACCCGTCCGACGCGACCCCGCAGCACCGCTACACCGCGGAGCTCGCCGGCCAGATCGAGCAGCGCTGGCAGGACCGGTGGAGCGAGGAGGGCACGTTCGACGCGCCCAACCCGGTCGGCCCCCTCGCCGGCGACGTGCCCGCGGACAAGTTGTTCGTGCAGGACATGTTCCCGTACCCGTCGGGGACGGGTCTGCACGTGGGCCACCCGCTCGGCTACATCGCCACCGACGTGTTCGCCCGCTATCACCGCATGCAGGGCCACAACGTGCTGCACACCCTCGGCTACGACGCGTTCGGTCTGCCTGCCGAGCAGTACGCGGTGCAGACGGGCACGCACCCGCGGACCACCACCGAGGCCAACATCGGCAACATGAAGCGCCAGCTGCGCCGCCTCGGGCTCGGCCACGACGAGCGCCGCACATTCGCGACCACCGACGTCGACTTCTACCACTGGACGCAGTGGATCTTCCTGCAGATCCACGACGCGTGGTTCGACAAGGAGGCCGGCAAGGCCCGCCGCATCTCCGAGCTCGAGGCCGAGTTCGTGTCGGGGGCGCGCGCCCTGGAAGACGGACGGGACTGGGCGTCGCTGTCCGTGACCGAGAAGGAAGCGGTCCTCGACTCCTACCGCCTCGTGTACCACTCCGATTCGATGGTCAACTGGTGCCCCGGTCTGGGCACGGTGCTGGCCAACGAGGAGGTCACCGCCGACGGTCGCAGCGACCGCGGCAACTTCCCTGTGTTCCGTAAGCACCTGCAGCAGTGGATGATGCGCATCACCGCGTACTCCGACCGTCTGGTGGACGACCTGGACTACCTGGACTGGCCGGAGAAGGTCAAGACCATGCAGCGCAACTGGATCGGGCGCTCGCACGGTGCGCAGGTGCGGTTCCAGGCAGTGGTCGAGCGAAGCGAGGGTGAATCCTCTGCTCACGACATCGAGGTGTTTACGACACGGCCGGACACGCTGTTCGGTGCGACGTACGTGACGCTGGCGCCGGAGCACGAACTGGTCGACGAGATCGTCGCGGCCGCGTGGCCCGAGGGTGTGGATTCGCGCTGGACCGGCGGTGCCGCAACGCCCGCCGAAGCGGTTGCGGCGTACCGGAAGTCGATCGCGGCCAAGTCGGACCTGGAGCGGCAGGAATACAAGGAGAAGACGGGCGTCTTCCTCGGCACGTACGCGCTGAACCCCGTCAACGGGCACAAGTTGCCGGTGTTCATCGCCGACTACGTCCTCACCGGGTACGGCACGGGCGCCATCATGGCCGTGCCGGGCCACGACCACCGCGACTACGAGTTCGCCACCGAGTTCGGTCTCGACATCGTCGAGGTGATCTCCGGCGGCGACCTCTCCAAGGACGCGTACACCGGCGACGGCACGATCGTGAACTCCGACTTCCTGAACGGCATGTCCGTCGCCGACGCGAAGAAGGCCATCACCGAGCGGCTCGAGGCGGACGGCACCGGCAAGGGCACCATCCAGTACAAGTTGCGCGACTGGCTGTTCGCGCGGCAGCGGTACTGGGGCGAGCCGTTCCCGATCGTGTACGACGCCGAAGGCAACGCCCACGCCCTTCCGGAATCGGCTCTGCCCGTGGAGCTCCCGGAGGTCGAGGACTACGCACCCGTGTCGTTCGATCCCGACGACGCGTCCTCGGAGCCCTCTCCCCCGCTGGCGAAGGCCGTCGACTGGGTCAACGTCGAACTCGACCTCGGCGACGGACTGCAGACGTACCGCCGCGACACCAACGTGATGCCGCAGTGGGCGGGCAGCTCGTGGTACCAGCTGCGCTACATCGATCCCACCAACCCGGACGTGTTCTGCGACAAGGAGAACGAGCGGTACTGGACGGGTCCGCGTCCGGAGATCCACGGGCCGAACGACCCCGGCGGCGTCGACCTGTACGTCGGTGGTGTCGAGCACGCGGTGCTGCACCTGCTGTACTCGCGGTTCTGGCACAAGGTGCTGTTCGACCTCGGGTACGTCAGCTCGAGCGAGCCGTACCGCCGCCTGTACAACCAGGGCTACATCCAGGCCTACGCGTACACCGATGCGCGCGGCGTGTACGTGCCCGCCGACGAGGTGGAGGAGAAGGACGGCAAGTTCTTCCACCAGGGCGCCGAGGTCAACCGCGAGTACGGAAAGATGGGCAAGAGCCTCAAGAACTCCGTGTCGCCGGACGACATCTGCGAGGAGTACGGCGCCGACACGCTCCGCGTGTACGAGATGTCGATGGGTCCGCTGGACACGTCCCGTCCGTGGGCGACCAAGGACGTCGTCGGTGCGCAGCGCTTCCTGCAGCGCGCCTGGCGTGTGGTGGTCGACGAGGAGTCCGGCGCCGTGCGCGTCACCGACGACGCCCCGACCGAGGACACGCTGCGCGCGCTGAACAAGGCGATCGCCGGGGTCAGCGAGGACTACACCGCACTGCGCGACAACACGGCCGCGGCCAAGCTGATCGAGTACACCAACCACCTCACCAAGGCGTACCCGACCGGTGCCCCCCGCTCGGCGGTGGAACCGCTGGTGCTCATGCTCGCACCGCTGGCCCCGCACCTCGCGGAGGAGCTGTGGTCGCGGCTCGGCCACGAGAAGTCGCTGGCGCACGGACCCTTCCCGGTCGCCGAGGAGAAGTGGCTCGTCGAAGACACCGTCGAGTACCCGATCCAGGTCAACGGCAAGGTCCGCAGCCGCGTGACCGTCGCCGCCGACGCGCCGCGTGAGGAGATCGAGAAGATCGCGCTCGCCGACGACAAGATCGTCGCACTGCTCGACGGTAAGGATCCGCGCAAGGTCATCGTCGTGCCCGGGAAGATGGTCAACATCGTCCTCTGACGCGTACCGCGGTCCCGCGTACCGCACAGCCGGAAGCCCATCGCCGTCACGGAAGGTCGTGACGGCGATGGGCTTCGGTCGCTGACGGTTGGCCGCGTGGGGCCCCGCGGTGAGTCATTCGTTCCGCCCGGCCTCCTTCGCGACGCGTGCGGCGGCAGCGAATTCCGCCATGGTGGGGAATTCGAGGGCGTAGGTGTACTCGGCGGAGGGTTCGGGGGTGGCGCCCCAGCCCGGGCGGTCGTGGCGGCGGTTGATCCACACCGAGGGCAGACCGTGGCGTTTGGCGGGCACGTGGTCGTGAAAGAGGCTCTGCGCCACATGCAGAAGACGCTCGCGGGGAACTTCGAGTTCTTCGAGCGCGCCGTCGAGAGCCTCGAAGTGGTTCGGCGCAGGCTTGTAGGCCTTGACGTCCTCGGCGGTGATGATCTTGTCGAACTCGACTCCCAGGCGTGCCTTGCTGCCGGTGAAGCCCGCACGGTGGACGTTGGACAGGATGATCAGTTTGTAGTCCTTCGCCAGGGAGGCAAGCGCTTCGGCGGAGTCGGGAAACGCCGGCCAGTCGGGGACCGATGCGCCGAGCCTGGCTGCCCATTCGTCGCCGACGTCCTTGCCGAGCGTCTCCCCCGTGCGGCGGAAGGCCTCGGGGAGGATCGCCGAGTACAGCGCGTCGGGGGTGTCGCGTTCGGCCCGGGCCTCGTTGTCCGCGTACGCGAGGAGCAGTTCCTCGTCGGTCAACGCAAGTCCGACTTCCTTCGCCCAGGGCGCGAGAACCGCGGCGATGCCGGCTTCCCAGTCGATCAGGGTGCCGTAGCAGTCGAAGCTCAAGGCGTCGTAGTCGGCCAGATTCATGGTGGTTCTCCTTGCGGTGTCGTCGCAGTGTCCTGATCAGGCGGTAACTCGGTATTACTGTTATACAGTACAACAGGGAGGGCGGGAGTGGTAGGCGGTATAGCAGATATACTGCGCCCGGAGGAGGACGGTATGAGTCCAGTGCTGCAAACCCAGACCACCCGCGACGCGCTGGTGGCGGAGATCCGTGCCCAGATCCTCGGGGGTGCCCTCGCGCCCGGTACTCCGTTGACCGAGACAAGTCTGGCGGCCATGTTCGACGTCGCTCGCCCCACGGTGCGGTCGGCGCTGCAGGTGCTGACGAGCCGTCACCTCGCCCAGCAGTCCCAGGGTCGGTCGCTGATCGTTCCGGTTCTCGATCACGAGGACGTCCGCGATCTGTACTTCGTGCGGATTCCACTCGAACTCGAAGGCGTCCGGGTCATCGTCGAGAACGGCATCCCGCTCGGTGAGGCCGAGCGGTATCTCGAGGAGATGGAGCAGATGCCGGCCGACGCCAGTTGGGCGGACCGAGTCGAAGTCCACTCGGCGTTCCACGTCGCCATCATCGACGCGGTCGGCAGCAATCGACTGAGCCGAATCTATTCGACACTGCAAGACGAAATGCAGTTGTGCCTGGCGCAGATCCAGAAGTCGTACCCGAATCCCCGAGATCTCGCGACGGAGCACCGAAAACTCCTGGGCGAGTTACGATCCGCCGACCTCGATCGTGCGCAGGGTGAGATGCGCAGACACCTCGAGCGGGCGGTGGAGAACTACGAGAGCACCTGATCGCGTCCCGTTGGCGTGACGGCGATTCCGTAGGTCCGGATGGCGCGGTAGAGAGTGGTGCGGTTGATCTCAGCTGCTTCGCGGCGGCCTTCTTGCTTCCGCCGGCGTCCTCGAGCGCCTTGACGATGGTGTCGCGCAAACGGTGGGACACCACCCCAGCGCCATCGCGCCGGCATGAAACCGATCAGCTCGCCATCTGGTGACCCCTGATCACCATGCAGGCTGATCTGCGTAAGCCGCTATCTCACGGGACATTCCAGGTGCCCGCGCCGGGCAGTGCCGTGACGGCAACGCCGGAACGGCCGTCGACCGTCATGGCGGCTACCAGGGTTCCCGAGCCGGTTACGACGGGTGTCGGCTTGACCGCCGGGACCATGGTTCCTCCCACTCCGGTCGACATGTTGCGCCAGTGCACGGTGCAGGAGCAGTAGCCGACGAACTCGGTGATACCCCGCCGCTCCGGGTCGGTGCGCACCGTCACCTGCGTGTAAACGAGGCTGGGGAATCCCGTGGGCAGCGTGGTGATCCCGACGACCGGCACCGGAAGGGCGGCGTCGGCGGGCGCTGCGGTCGCGACCGGTGCGGCCCCGAGGATGAGAGCACCCAGTCCGACCAGGACAGTGGTGATCGACGTCCGGCGTCCGGGTCGGGCGTTCGAGGTACGGCGTCGCATCGGATCTTTTCCTCCCGTGAGGACTCTCATTCGGTTCGCTCGCGGCCACGATCGGCGGTGCGGTCGTTGGGGTCACCGATGCTGTCGTCACGCTCTCGTCATTCGTTACCTTCGACCTGGCCGGACCCCGGGGCTCCGCGCACCGCTGCCGGGAACCCGCACTCCGCCGGCCGTCGATCCCCAGTTATCACTCTAAAGTGATATCATCTAGGTGTGATATTCTCGCGCGGTGGGGAAGTGGACCGCAGAGGTGGGGCTGGTCGACACGGTGAAGGCGTCCCGTCACAAGAACATGAAGGAACTGCGGCCGGGGTCGAGTGGTCGCTCGGAGCTGCGGGTGCTCTTCGCGTTCGATCCCGAACGAAAGGCGATCCTGCTGGTTGCCGGCAACAAGGCCGGACAGTGGAAAGCTTGGTACAAGGTCAACATCCCGATCGCAGATGACCGCTTCGCGGACCATCTGGACGAGTTGGAAGGTAGGTGAACACGATGGCAAAGAGTCTCGAGCAGATGCTCGCCGAGCGTCCTGTCGATCGCGGCGCAGTCGAGGCGCACAAGTCCCGCATGATCGAGCAGGTGCGCGCGTATCGACTTCAGGAGTTGCGCGAGTCGGTGGCGATGACGCAGAAGCAGCTGGCCGAGCGGCTCGGAGTCGGGCAGAACCGCGTGTCCAACATCGAGCATGGCGACCTCGAGCGGGTGCAGATCGACACGTTGCGCCGGTATGTCGAGGCCGTCGGCGGAGCCCTACGCGTCGAAGTCGAACTCGGCGACGAGCGCTTCCAGATCGCGTAAGACCGACACTCCACGGGGCAGCCGGTGGGGTGGGCCCGGTCCGGAAAGCTCAATCGCCCGTTACGGGCATCGGCGCGCCCGGTAACAATCCCGACGTGGTGCCTGAGGGTGGCGTCCGGCGCGAAGAGCCGACCTCGGTGCTGGATTCGTCAACCCATTCATTGGTGCGTTGGTATCGGCACGAGCGCTGGACTTGCCGCTGCAGTTCACACCTCGCGTCCGACGTGCGCGACCGTGTGTGCCAGGTCTTCCCGGCGCGTGCGCTCCTGTGATGGTCGCACCGCTGGCGAGAGAAACGCTGCGATGGTCAACAAAGCCAGGACGACGATCATGGCGGAGCGCAACCCGTTGTGCTCACCCAGGAACCCGAGAAGCGGCGGGCCGACCAGGAACGCGAAGTACCCAACAGTCGATACAGCGCTGACCCGGGCCGCGGAGGCATGGGCAGAGTCGCCGGCGGACGAGATGGCAACGGGAAACCCCAGCGAAGCACCCAGACCCCACAACATCGCGAAAGAACCTGCGAGAATAGCGTTATCGGAGAAGATCACGACTGAGAGCCCCACAGCTCCGAGGGCGGCACTCGCACAGATCACCACTACACGCCCGAAACGGTCCACGAAGTACCCACCGCCGAGCCGGCCGATCGTCATCGCCGCCGCGAACCCTGCGTAGATGAGAGAACCTGCTGTGGCGCCGAATCCATGACCGTCGACCATGAGAAGTGGGAGCCAGTCGTTGGCTGCACCTTCGGCCAGCGCCATCGCAAGCGTGATCACCCCGATCAGGATCAGACGTGAGTCCTTCCAGGCCACCCAAGGTGAGGGGCGTCGGCTATTGACGGTGGAAGTACCCCGCTCGCAAAGCTTTCCGGTTCCCACCGGGACGTGTCGCATTCCCCACCACGCGATCGGAATCGACACAGCGCCGACGATCAACAGGTGAGAATCCACGGGAAATGACGTCGCTGTCAAGGCAATGCCGACGAGGGACCCAACAAGGGACCCAAGACTGAAACACCCATGCACGGTCGGCAATACCGACCTTCCGATGCTTCGCTCGACCTCTGCACCCTCGACGTTCACCGCAACGTCTGCCGACCCCATCCCCAGCCCGAACAGGAACAACCCGCCGGAGACGACGGAAGGGGCGGACCACTCCGTGCCGATGGCCATCGTGAGGAGACCGGATATGACGATTGCTGTGCCCGCGCCGATGACCGGCCTCGTCCCGAATCTCCGAACCAACGCACCCGATGACAGGATCCCGGCCATCGAACCGATCGACAGTCCCGACAGAACGAGACCCATTTGCCCAGTGGATAATCCGAGTTGGTCGCGGATGGTAGGTGTTCGAACCACCCACGATGCCAGTCCCAGTCCGGGGACGAAATAGACAACGAACAATGCTAGGCGGCGCAACCGTAGTTCGGGGTTCATGGATGGCCTCTCGGCAGCGTGAACTGCAGTACGCAGTTTCTCGTGGAGCGTTGAAGGTCTTTCGTCGGCGTTCAGCTGCCGTCGGTTTCGATATCCCAGTGTGTTCCGGGTGGCGCTTCGATTCCCGTGGGA